>JAYTFO010000125.1:0-2383 GCA_043734305.1 Acidobacteriota bacterium
AAATGGGTCATAAAAATCCGACTCCTTAATCTTGGCACCGCTCGCGGCGATCTGCTCAGTACTCCCGACGACGACTGCATCGTTTCCCGATTTCATTAACGGCGTGAATAGACCTCGACTTGGTTTCGCGATCTCGTTGGGAAACACCGCATCGAGATTCCACACCGAACCGTGTACAGTGTTTTGGGGGGTCTCGGGCGTGTGTTCCAAGATAGTCTGCACTAACACGCTGTAACGAATCCCTCCGGGATTCGCAGAAATGATTTTCTTGGCGAGGTCGCGAATTCCATGAACATTGAGTTTGGCCATGTACAAATGGTATACCGCAGAGAATGAAGACACCTGCAATGGGGGCTAGTGCTTTGGACTAAGCCGCGTTCGCCTCATGGACCGGGATACCGCCAAGAGGTTCCTCGACATCTCACAACAGTCAGGTGGCTGACACTCAGTAGCGACCGCCTAACTTAAGAAGTCTTCAATCCGACGGCCTTGGCCAGCTTCGCTTGCCGCTCGTCAAACGTCCAAAAACGCTCCGCCTTAAGCTCCAGCGCGCATGCGACGTGCAGGCTATCGAGGGTGCGCACGCCAAGTTTTGGACCATGGCGGCGGGCCAGGTCGGCGCAGAGGTCGAATGCGTGATCCTGAAAGACAACGTCGGTCCACAGGCCGGCGGCGCGGTCTGCGTCGAACTCACGGGTAAGGCGCGCCGCTTCGAGCGCCGACATCTGCCCCCGAAAAACGTACTGGCTGACCGCATGGGCCCATTCCGCAATGTGAAGCGGAGTAACCGGCATGCGCGGGTTGGATTGGAGCAGTGCGTCGGCTCTGGCCGAATGAAGGTCGGAAACGTAAACAGAGACAATCAAACTCGTGTCGACGTAAACGATCAATAGCGGCCGCGATCCTGGATCAGGTCGTCCACGGCCGTCAAGACCCGGTCACCAAAGATCTTCTTCCGGCGGGCCTCGAAGTTCGGCCACTGGACTGGAGGTCTATCTCCCTTCTTCTCGGGAGGAACGATAAGCGCGATGACGTCGTTTCGTTCCCGCAGTTCGACCGTCTTCCCGGACTTTAACCACGCTTTCAGGCGTCGCGTGTCGCGGAGCTGACGGATATTGACCGATATCATAACTTTAATTGTGGCACATAATGTGGCACATCGTCAAGCACCCCAACGCGTGCCGATGTGGGAGCGGGACGCCATCGTTTCGGAACCCCACTGTCCTGTCTTGCGGAAGCCTTTGTCAGTCGGAATCGGGCCGAGCGTAGCGGCGTTTGCAGGAAAAATTCCCGGAAGCACCCATTCTGTCGTACCATTCCCCTTTCTCAGGGAGGCACGCATGTCCAGGGGGGAATTTGTTTCCCACCGGTTGTGGGTCGCGGCGCAGGTTGTGGTGGTTTCATTTCTGTTCTCAGCGGTGGTCATGGCACAGGAAAAACAATCGGTGAAGGTGCTGGAGTTGGATCACGTCTCCATCTGCGGGACGGATCTGGACGGACTGCGGCAGGCGTTTACCGATGTGGGGATGACTCCCGATTTTGGCGGGCCGCACGGAAATGGGATCACGCAGATGGCGCTGATCGGATTCGACGATCAGTCCTACATTGAATTGATTGCTCCGGTGAAGGCGGGCGTGACGGAGGGGTCGGAGTGGGCGAGGTTTATGTCCGGCGCCGCGGGAGCGTGTGCCTGGGCGGCGGGGACGAATGTTTTGCTGCAGGATATCGACCGGCTGAAGAAGGCTGGAGTTGCGGTGGGCGAGCCGAAGCGGGGGAGCCGCAAGCGTCCGGATGGGATGTCGCTGGAATGGATCACGGCGCAGGTTGGTCCGGGGACACCGGGTTCGATGTTGCCGTTCATGATCGAAGATCAGACGCCGCGGCAGTGGCGGGTGCTGGCGACCGAGAGCGTGAAGGGCGCGCCCGTCGGGGGCGTGGACAGCGTCATCGTGGGTGTGAACGATCTGAATGCGGCGATCGCGCTTTTCCGCAAGGCTTACGGATGGGCGGAGCCGCTGACGGAGATTCAGAAAGATTTTGGCAAGCTCGCTTATTTTCCGGGCGAGCCGGTGATTTTGGCAGCGCCCTCGGGCGGAGGATGGCTCGCGGATCGTCTAAGTAAGTTTGGAGAGAGCCCGGTTGCGTTTCTTCTGGGGACGCGCGATTTTAACGCTGCGTCGAAGAAGTACAAGCTGAACAATACGAAGACGTGGTTCGGGCAGAGGGTCTCGTGGTTTGATCCGGGCAGGTTGAAGGGGGCGCGGGTGGGGGTGATTGGGCAGTGATGCCTTCGATTGCCGAATCGGAAATTCTGGTGGATTCAACGTGCCGTCCCTGACGGGACTCCATCTTGATTAATTGAACAGCCGGCACTCACGTGCCG
>JAYTFO010000126.1:0-3115 GCA_043734305.1 Acidobacteriota bacterium
TGGCTCCGCGAAGATGCGGAGGCAGCGAGAAGTTCCCCCTTGCGCTGAAAGGCGCGATGGCTCTGCGGATTGATTCGAGTGAGGGCATCGAGTTCCGCAATCGCGGATGGGATGTCTCCCTGTGCGGCCAAACAATTTGCCAGATAGTAATGCGCATCCTCGTGGCTGGGATTGAGTGCCAGTGCTTCGCGGAATAACTGTGCCGCCTTGGAGAAATTCCGCTCGCGTTTCATGGCTTCCATAGCGGCGTGCTGTTTCTCCCAGAACTGCACGAGTTCGGCTTTGTCGAGTTGGACTGGCTCGCTGGCATGGGTGAAGTTGACGTCGGCGGAATGTGGAACGAAGAGTTTCGCTTCCCGCTGTCCCTGCGTGATCTCCCAAATCTGATTTGGCTTCAGGTTTGTCCACGTCTCTGTCCGTCCGCGCAGCCAGTGCACCTCCAAGCGATCAATTTTCGTGGCCGGGCCCAAGCCGATATGGATCCGATGGCTGTCCTGGGACAAGTAAGAAGAACTGCCGACAGTTCGACGCAGTGGGACTCCGCCTACCCAGGCGATCACGGTAGCCCCATCGCCGAATCCAAGCGGGGCGTTGCTGGGCGGGACACCGTTGTGCAGTTTGAACTCGGCCCAATTGCCTTGTGGGAGGTCGTTGCGTAACAACCGAACTCCTTCTCCCTGGTCCACGATGGCGACATCCATCGCCCCGTCGTTGTTGTAGTCGGCGACCGCGAGGCCGCGGCTCACGTGGGGCTGCGACAGCGCTCGATTCCACGGTGCCAGGTCATGGAAGAACGTGCCCTGGGAGTTCCAGAATAAAAACGAATTCATGGCAACCAGCTTGCGGGGTGAAATCCCCTTTTGTTCGAAAGTGCTGCCGTTGGCAACGATCAAGTCGGACCAGCCATCGGAATCGAAGTCCGTAAAACTGGCGCCCCAGCCGATTTGTTGCAGCGAAGGCTGCCCGATTCCCATATTCGCCGCTACATCGGTGAAGTGCAGTTCCGATGCGTTGGCCATGCCTTTCTGTTCGGAGAGCAGCGACTGGTACAAGGCGAAACCCTGCGCGATCCAATGCGAGATGAACAAATCGTCGTCGCCGTCCCGATCGAAATCTCCCGCGGCAAGGCCCATGGAGCCGCGGTACTCTTCCACCCAGGCGTCCCGGCCGGCATCCACGAAAGTTCCATGACGATTTAGATACAGCTTGTTTTCTGAAATGTCGTTGGCCACGTAAAGGTCGAGCCAACCATCGCCATTGAAATCGTGCCAGAGCGCGCTCAGGCTGCGGCCTTCCGGATTCGCAACCCCAAGTTCCTTGGCAACTTCCGTAAACGTACCGTTGCCATTGTTGCGAAGCAGCAGGTTCCGATCCGGTTCATAGGATGCAGGATTCAAAGTGAAGGGGACTTCGAGTCCGAATTGCGTCGAATTGGCGGCGGCGCCACTTTCCGCTGGCTTGTACTTCACGTAGCCGCAAATGTAGAGATCGAGATAACCATCGCGGTTGTAGTCGCCCCACGACACGCCTGTCCAGAAGCCTTTGGGTGATGGAAAACTCTTGTCGCGGACCAGGTGTCCATGGTCGTTGCGGAATAGGATGATGGCGTCGTAGCCGGTGACCACCAGATCGAGCCAGCCGTCATTGTTGTAATCCCCCCACGCAGCGCCCATACCGTGAATGCGGAGGTCGGGGAAGTCCTGCATTTTTTCGAACCGGCCATCGCCGAGATTCCGGTAAAGCACGGACGGCGCGAGCTGGGATGCAGGCAAATCCAGCGACCCCCCGCCACTCACCACGAACAAGTCGTCCAAGCCATTATTATCAAAGTCGCCCCAAGCCACGCCCGAGCCCATGTCTTCGGGCAATTGAGAAGTGCGCGGACCTTGAAACTGGCGGAAAGACTCCAGACCCGCGGCTTGCGTCACATCCGTGAAGCGCGGTTCGGGCGCTCCCGCAGGCAGGGCTCTTCCCGGATCTCGCAACAGGTCCGCGACCCGCGCGCTCACAGCCTGCTTGACGATTTGAGGTTGAACCGTGGGTGCAGGCGTGGCCCGTTCGCTCAGCGCGCTGGTGATGTCCTTGGAGGCTTCTCCCGGCGTGTATTCCTCGGGAGCATTCTCCCTGCGGATACGCCAGGCCACCAGCGCGCCGATGAGCGCAAGGACAACCAGGGTACACACCGTCCACAGGACGCGGCGCATTCGTCGTGACCCGATCCAGGCTCGTGCCGGGGAAACTTCTACCGGCATGCCGCGGCTTCTCCCGTGCGAGCGACGCACACCTGCGCCGTTGCGCTGGCAATATCAATCACCGGCGCCGTAAGGCCAGACTTCTCTCCCATCACGTAGTTGAGAAGGAACTGATCGATTTTGCGGTAGTGCAGAATGGCCTCGATGTTCAGCAATCCGCTCTTGTGTCCCACGGGCACGGAGAAGTCACGGTCTCCCCGCGCCTTTGCAGCAGGCACGCCCGGCCCGCCGGACGGGCACAGCACGTTGTACTCAACCGTGTCCGAGTATCCCGGGAACAGCGACCGGCGATAGCGCACACCGACCATTTCCCACAAATTGTGACGGTCGATCAGATTGCCGTACTGGTCGACTGGTTCCGCTTTGAACAAAAACGTACCGGGCACAAGAAAGTTTCGGGGGTCGCGCTGTCCGGAAACGAAAACGACCTGCCCGTTTTCATCCCGGACGCGCAGTTCCACCCAACTCTGGATCATGTCCAGCGGTCCGGTGGGATAATCATGCCCAACTTTGTTCGACGTCATGATCACGCGCACGGGCACGGTCTGGCCGGGCGCCACCGCCGGCGGAGTCTCGATGCGGATCTTGACCACCGGACCCTCCGCCCATTTTTCGCGAATCTCCGGAATATCGATGTGCCCTTGCAGCCAGTCAATGGTCATTTGAACGTGCTTGTCGGCGCCGTCCAGATGCAGGAGCGCCGGCACGAAGCTGTTCGCCGCTAGAAAGCGATGACTGCGGTGTTTGTGATCGTCCGCGCTACGGTTATAGTCCGCCGTGTCGCCCGCCGCCGGATCATTCGATGCGACCAGCGGCATGTGGCACTCGCGACATTCGACGGTCGTGCGCGCATCGCCCTTGTG
>JAYTFO010000127.1:0-3513 GCA_043734305.1 Acidobacteriota bacterium
CTTCCCATCGACCTAAACGATCTGTTTGACGAGGCCTACAAGGCCGGAGCCCGTATCCACAATAACAGTTGGGGTGCTAGCACGGCGTCGGAATACACGATGAACGGCGAAGAGGTAGACGAGTATGTCTACAACAACAAGGACATGCTCGTGGTGATCGCGGCCGGGAACGAGGGCACATCACCCCAGCTTCCCCAAAAGGCCGATCAGGGAAGCGTTGACTGGCTCTCAATCGGTTCACCGGCGTCCTGCAAGAACGCGTTAACCGTTGGCGCCAGCCGGAGCGATCGCACCGACGGGCCGCTCGCTAATGTTACGTGGGGCTCCGGATGGCCTAGCGCATTTCCGTTGCCACCGATCGCAGATGAAAAGGTTTCAGGCGATCCCGAGAGTCTTGCTGCTTTTAGTAGCCGGGGTCCATGCACAGATCACCGCATCAAACCCGATGTCGTTGCGCCAGGTACGGATATTCTTTCGACCCGGTCTTCGCTGGCTCCAGTCGGACATTTCTGGGGGCCGCACCCGAATCCGCGCTACGCCTACGATGGCGGCACCAGCATGGCCACGCCTCTGGTGTCAGGATGCGCCGCACTCGTGCGCCAATACTTTGTCAAGGACTGCGGGCTATCCAAGCCGAGTGCCGCGCTGCTCAAGGCGACCCTCGTAAACAGTACGCAGTGGTTGACCGGTAAGGATTCTACGGCGAGGAGCGCCGGGCAGCCGAACTATCATCAGGGGCACGGACGCGTGTGCATGAACCGGGCCATCCCGAATTCATCCCAACCAGGGATGGAGTTGCGCTTCGTGGATGATTGGCAGAACTTCCAGTTCACACGCACTGGCCAGCGCAAAAGATATCAATTCGTATTGGCCGGGGCCATCCCTGAGTTACGTTTCTGCATGGCTTACAGCGACGTACCCGCTCGCGGGCTGCAGAACAATGTCAATTTGGTTGTGCAGCACATCGAGAGTGGGAACAAATACATGGGCAATGCCGATCTTCCCGACGCGCTCACGCTGCCGGATTCCGACAACAATCTCGAGATAGTACGAATTGTTGCGCCTGCCGCCGGTACTTATTTCATTCAAGTGTCTGCGGCGAACCTGCTGAAATCTCCGCAGGATTTTGCCCTCGTGGTTACGGGCGTCGGCCTACCTCCCCTGACGGAGATCTAGTTCCGCTGCCCCACCTGTTTTGCAAGAACAGAACTGGGATTCCTGTCGCATGCAATAAGTACTTACAGAAACTTCCTCACGCAGCGCAAACTTAGGTCTTTGCATTTGGCGTTGAACCCGTACTTAAGGAGAGATGTGATGGGGTTGCCGCTTTGGGTTGGTTATGTTGCGTTCGCAGGGGTCCCGTTTGCATTGTGGCTATTTGGTACGACAACGATACGGCGCAGTGGTATCAAGGCTAGAGCGCTTGCGTTTGTTGCGGGCAGTGACAATCGCTTGAGTTTATCGCGGGCGCAGGCATTCTTGTGGACGCTTGTAATATTCGGTTCGTACGCGGCTGCAATGGCTATTCACAACCCCATCATTCCCGGAACTCCGGTCGAAAGTGAACAGGCAGGTACTGAGGCCAAGAAGACGACCGATCGCGCCACTGCCGCAGTGGTTGATCTTGAAAAGACTGCGGGAGACACGAGGACGGCTGTGGAAAATAAGAAGAAAGCGGAGGTAGCCCTGCGAGAGGCGGAAGTGAAACTATCGAAAGCATCTGACGCGAGCGCGGACGAGAAGAAAAATCTGGACGTAATTGTTGCACAAGCCAAGCGCGAGTTGGCCGCAAAGACGGACACTGTCGCGTTTGAGGAAAAGCGCGCTGAAGAGGCAAAGACGCTTGTGGCTACTACGCGCAAGCAGGCGGACGATGCGACAAAACGGGCTAAAAGCTTTTCCTGGGTGATAATTCCCGGCGAATTGCTCGCGCTGGCTGGGATAGCGATAGGTTCAGGGGTTTTCGCAAGTCTCATCGCGGCAGTTACAACCGATACGCAATCCGTGCGAGTTACGGGCATCCACGGAACGGACATCGATGGCTTACTGACAGATCTGAACAAGCAACTCACTGGCCGAGCATCTATGACCATTCTTGGCCAAAATCTTACCAAGACGAGTGTGGTGAGCTTGGATGGCAAAGCTGTGCCGATACTGTTTTGGAAGCCGGACGGCACCGAGATTACGGTCGATGTTCCGAGCCAAAAAGAATATGGCACAGTAATTGTCGACACGCCTGACGTAAAACTCAGCTACAGCGTCACAGGCAAAACACCATTCCTCAAGCTTGGTGGGCCAACGTATTTCTACGAGATGAACGATTTTTTTCGAGACGATCGCAATCCCCGCGCATTCGATCTGATGAAGTTTCAAATGTTCGGCTGGACGATTGTCGGCGTCACGATATATAGCACGCTGTTCCTGGAAGCACTTTCGTCCCAAATAGATTCTTTGCCCATGGTTCCACAGTCAATTGTGCTTCTTACTGGCCTGTCGCAGGCAGGTTACTTGGCTGGCAAGGGAGTATCCGCGACGAAGGATACCAAAGCAACTTAGCTAGGGACCTACTGATCTAACCAGCACCAAGGGTGTTCGACGTGTTCGACGTTGTCTGATGACTCGAGTTAGCGAAGATCAACTATGCTTGCTTGGGGAAAAAAAGTATCGTCACCATTCCGGGATAAAGTGACTCTTATCGCGGAGAACCTTGCGGTAAACGCGGACCACCTGATGGCGTGCATGGCGTTTGAATCAGGAGGCACGTTTAGCCCTTCCATCACGAACGCAGCAGGCAGTGGGGCTGTCGGTCTCATCCAGTTCATGCCAAGCACAGCTCAGGCGCTAGGAACGAATACGCAGCAACTTGCTGCGATGAGCGCGGTCAAACAGCTAGACTTCGTTGAGAAGTATTTTCTGCCGAAGAAAGGAAAGCTAAAAACGCTCGAAGACGTATACATGGCCATTCTTTGGCCAGTAGCCATTGGCAAACCGCTTGAGTACGTCTTGTTTGATAAAGACGACCAAGACCATCCGAAGCGCTATATTCAAAATGCAGGACTCGATTTCAACAAGGATGGACTGATTACGAAGGCGGAGGCAGCCGCCAAAGTCAGCCGGCAGTTGAAGCTCGGATTGTTGCCTGAAAATGCCTCCGTATAGGGGATCCGATTCTTGCGCTCCTGATTGTGATACCCCATACTGCCACAATGGGCTCGTGGGTCGCTTGCAGCGTGATGGCCTGGCGGCTTCAACCCGGCAGGGCGATGCGATCGATGCAGGACGTGGGTCTTCGGGGAGATGACGATGATCGGATCCATCAAGCTGATCGATTTCGATCAGTTCAATCTGCTTCTTTCCCGTAGCTGGGTGCGCCGCATCGCGGCGGTCCATATCCATCACACCTGGCGGCCCAAGCACGCGCAATGGCGCGGGCAGGCGACGGTCGAGGCGATACGGCGTTATCACGTCCAGAGCAACGGCTGGTCGGACATCGCCCAGCATCTGACGCTCGGC
>JAYTFO010000128.1:0-3234 GCA_043734305.1 Acidobacteriota bacterium
TTTGCTCCTCCAGGTGCGTTTGCGTTGGAGAAACTTTACGTTTGGAGGGGCTGGCGGCGCGTTGAACTGTTACCGCCTTTTCTTGTGATTTATTCACACCTTGACCAGGCAGGGCCTGGGAGGCTAGCCTCGGGGCATCCTGAATAGGGGATTGAGCCGCCGTCATGAAATGTCCGAGCTGCCATCAGGAAAACCCTGCGTCCCACAAATTTTGCGGGGAGTGTGGGACGAAGCTGAACCAGGCGTGTCCTTCGTGCGGGACGTCTAATGTTCCCGGGCAGAAATTCTGCAGTGATTGCGGTACCAAGCTTGGTGTCGAATCATCCGCGTTGGCCTTATCCGATGCCGGTACCAATAATCAGGGTATCCCGGAGCGCAGACCGCCGGCTGCGAATGCCACTTTCGGCGGCGAGCGTCGCCAGTTGACGGTAATGTTCTGCGACTTGGTCGGATCGACGGCTCTGACGCAAAAACTCGATCCGGAATCATTGCGCGACCTCATGCAAGCTTATCAGCAGGCGTGTCGGGCTGTGATTGACAAATATGACGGGCATGTCGCCCAGTACTTGGGTGACGGGCTGATGGTCTACTTCGGCTGGCCGAAAGCTCACGAGGACGATGCAGAGCGGGCGATCAGGGCCAGCCTCGAAATTGTCGAGGCAGTCAAGAAGGTCCGCCTTGCCATCGAGCCGCTGCGAGTACGCATCGGTATTGCTACCGGGCCGGTTGTGGTCGGGGAGACTGGCGGCGGCGACCCGTCGATTCCAAAAGTAGCCGTTGGCGAGACGCCGAATTTGGCGGCGCGCATGCAGGGACTGTCGGAGCCGGATCAGATCGTCATTGCTTCGATTACCCACCGGTTGCTCGGCGCTGCGTTCGAGTTTGCCGATCTTGGCGAGAAACACCTCAAGGGGATTGTCGAGCCGGTGCGTGCTTTTCGGATACTGCGGGCTGCCCGAACCGAGGGTCGCTTCGAGTCAGCCCATGGCGGGCATCTGATCCCCCTCGTAGGGCGCGCCGAAGAAATTGGTTTACTGATGAGGCGTTGGGAGGCCGCCAGGCAGGGCGAGGGGCAGGTGGTCCTGCTTTGCGGAGAACCGGGCATCGGCAAGAGCCGAATCATCCGGGCGCTGCGCGAGCGCGTCGCCGCCGAACCCCACGTTCCGCTGCGTTACCAATGCTCGCCCTTCCACGTCAACAGCGCCCTTCATCCGGTCATCGAGCAATTCGAACGAGCGGCAGCGCTCACCCGTGACGACGGAGTGGAGTGCAAACTCGACAAGCTGGAAACGCTGCTGCGCGAAGGTGGGGCCGATATCCCAGAGACCGCGCCACTCATTGCAACCATGCTTTCGCTTCCGGCGGTGCGATACCCTGCGCTCAACTACTCTCCCCAGAAGCAGAAGGAGAAGATGCTCGAGGCGTTCAGCGCGCAGGTCGAAGGCCTCGCCGCGAAGAGTCCGGTGTTGATAATGTTCGAAGATCTTCATTGGGTGGACCCGACCACCCAGGAAGCCCTGGACCTGATGGTTGCGCGCCTGGGTCGACACCGAATTTTATTGGTGGCGACCTACCGACCCGAATACAGCGCAAGGTGGATCGGTCAACCCAACGTCAGCACGATCAATTTGAGCCGTTTGAACCGCCATGTCGGTGAACAGATGGTCAGGCAGGTAGCCGGTGAGAAACAATTGCCGGGCGAAGTGCTCGAGCAGATCCTAGTCAAGACCGACGGGGTGCCCCTGTTTGTGGAAGAGTTGACCAAGGCGACGCTGGAATCGGGATTGCTCAAAGACTGCGGCGATCGCTATGAATTGACAGGCCCGCTCACCGAACTCGCAATTCCGTCTACCTTGCAGGATAGCCTGATGGCGCGGTTGGATCGACTCGCCCCGGTTAAGGAAGTGGCGCAAATCGGCGCATGTATCGGCCGCGAGTTTGGTTATGAGCTTCTGAACATGGTCTGGTCGCAAGGTGATGCACTGCTTCAGCAAGCCCTTGATCAACTGGCGCAGAGCGAGTTGATCTCTCGCCGCGGCACGCCGCCCGGCGCGGCATATACCTTCAAGCATGCTCTGGTCCAGGATGCGGCATACAGCTCGCTGCTGCGTGCTCGTCGCGCAGAGATCCATGCATGCATTGCCAGAGCACTCGAAAGGCACTTTGGAGAAACAGCGCAGAACGAGCCCGAGTTGATTGCGCACCACTATTCAGCGGCGGGCGAGCCTGATCTCGCCGCGCCGCTCTGGCTAAGAGCGGGCCGGCGCGCGCTGGCGAACATGGCCCTTCCCGAAGCCATTGCGCATATTCAACGAGGCCTGGACGAACTGCCAAAGCTCAAGAATTCCGCGCATGGCGAGTCGATTGAACTCGACCTCAGGGTTGCCCTTGGAGCCGCGTGGATGGGACTGGGCGGATGGTTCAATCCTAACGTTCCGAATGCACTCGATCCCGCTTGGAATCTGGCAAAAAAATATGGACGCCGGGAATTGATGGCACCGATCATCTGGGGCCTTGCCATGCATCTGGCGACGACTGGCCGTCTCGACGATTCGTTAACCTGGCTGCAGACGTTCGTCGACCCGACTGACGTGTCAACGTCCGAGGACATGTGGATCGTGCTGGAGATGACCAAATGTGTCTGCCTGTTTTGGCGTGGAGATCTGTTGGCGGCGAAACGGAGCGTGGATGCCGTGCTTGCGAAGTACCAACTGGAGAAGCATAGACATATCGCCACCTTGGCAAATCATGATCCGAAGACGCTGATGGCGATCTACCGCGCCAATCTGTTATGGCTCCTCGGTTATCCGGATCAGGCCTTGGAGGCGACACATGAACTTGACCGGATCGCGCACCAACGTGGGCATTTTTTCGACCAGGGTTTCGCGTGGACGTTGGGCGGCTGGGCCTATGTCTATTGCGGGATGCCGGATGAGTTCGAGAAATTTATCGAGAAAGCTTACCGGGTCGGGGTCGAGCAGAGTATGCCGTTCTTTGCTCACGTCCAAGTTCCGATTCACCGGGGTTATGTCTTATTCGAGCGGCAGCAATATCGCGAGGCGGCTGATGCCTCGCGAGCCGGCACCGAAACCTGGTTCTCGCTTGGGGGCGGCATTGCGATGCCTCATACACTAGGGAATCTCTGAACAAGTGAGCAAAAGAATATTGATCGGGTCGCTGAGCAGATGATTCGGGTTTGTGAATTCGGTTTCGTCAGCCTATCGAGGGATATTT
>JAYTFO010000129.1:0-3686 GCA_043734305.1 Acidobacteriota bacterium
TCGATTTCGACATGAATCTTCTTCGCGTTGGGCGCGTAGTTTTTCAGATTGCCGGTCACGCGATCGTCGAAGCGCATACCAAGCGCGATCAGCAGATCGGCGTCCTGGATCGCATGGTTCACCCACGCTTCGCCGTGCATCCCCATCATCCCGAGATTCAACGGGTGCGAAGCCGGGAACGCGCCCAGGCCAAGCAGGGTCAGTGCCACGGGAACGCCCGCCCGCTCGGCGAAGTCGCGAACTTCGTTCATCGCGCCCGAAATGATGATGCCGTGCCCCGCCAGGATCACGGGCCGCTTCGCATTGTGGATCAGTTCCAGCGCCTGCTCATATTCCTTTGGCTCCGGCGACAGGTCCGGGCGGTATCCCGGCAACTGCGGCTCGGCCGCCTCCCAGTCGAACACGCACGTCGTCTGCTGCGCATCTTTGGTGATATCCACCAGCACCGGCCCCGGCCGTCCGGACCGCGCTACATAAAACGCCTCGCGGATCGTGCGCGCCACTTCGCTGGCATGCGTCACCAGATAATTGTGCTTGGTGATGGGGAGCGTGACGCCGGTGATATCGGTTTCCTGAAACGCGTCCGACCCGATCAGCTTGCTGCCGACTTGTCCGGTGATGCAGACGATGGGCGACGAGTCCAGCATGGCCGTGGCAATGCCCGTCACCATGTTCGTTGCGCCCGGCCCGGACGTCGCAACGGCTACGCCAACACCTCCGCCGGCGCGCGCGAACCCGTCAGCCATGTGAGTCGCGCCCTGCTCATGGCGCACCAGGATGTGGTGAATCTTGCTGCCCTTCAGAGCGTCATAGGCGGGCAGAATTGCGCCGCCGGGATATCCGAACACGGTCTCCACGCCCTCGCGTTCCAGACACTCCCACAGAATGCTTGCCCCGCTCATGGTTGTCGACTTCTTTTCGTCCTTCATACGACCCTTCTGACCCTGACTCGAAATAATTCCTAAAAAATCGGAAACCCGCCGGACAGTGTTTCCGGCGGGTGGGAATTGGGAGCGTCCGAAAAATCCCTGCTGCTCAGCTCACTGATCCCTCTACGCCGGAACGGAAACGATACTCGTTCCCGTGGGACTCGATCACTGCGGCGTAGATCACGGCCACATCCATAGGTGGCACCAGGAGGTTGAGTAATCGTAACCGACCGACCGTCCGGTTTGCAAGAGAAAAGTCGCGAGGGGCCGGGTTAGTTTGCGGAAACCTGAACCACCAAGGGCACGAAGGTCCACGAAGGGAAACCCATGAACCTAAGGCCTTCGTGATACTTCGTGTCCTTGGTGGTTCACGCTCTTTACTCGCTCCGGCATGAAACTGCCCACTACCCGACTTGGACAATCAAGGCCCACCGCAACTAAACTTGCCAGCGCCCGAACTAGCGGGATCGCAGCAGAAAGGTAACCATGGCAGAAGTCCTTCCCCCGCGCAGCTACGCCCACGGTACCGGCGGCGTCCCCTTGCTCGGATGCTGTCTGGGTGAAGCGCTCGACGCTTCCGCCCGCTCCTATCCCGACCAGGACGCGCTGGTCGTTCGCCACCAGAACCTCCGCTACACCTACCGCCAGTTTCTCGAAGAGGTGGAACTGGTGGCGCGCGGCCTCTTGCAGATAGGAATTCAGAAGGAAGACCGCGTCGGCATCTGGGCCACGAACTATGCGGAATGGGTGATCGCGCAATTTGCCACCGCCAAGATCGGCGCCATCCTGGTCAACATCAATCCAGCCAACCGCGCCTTTGAACTGGAGTACGTTTTACGCCAGTCCGAGTGCAGCACGCTGTTGCTTATCCAAGGCTTCCGCGATGCGGACTACGTTGCCATCGTGAATACCTTGTGCCCAGAACTCGCCACCAGCAAGCCCGGCGAACTGCACTCCGCTACTTTGCCTGATCTCAGAAACGTGATCTTCATCGGCAGCGGCGATGGCCGGCAACCCGGCATGTTCTGCTGGGACGACCTGCGCGCCATGGGTCGCAACATTTCAGATGCGGACTTGCGTCAGCGCGAGTCCTCGCTCTCGTTCGACGACCCGATCAACATTCAGTACACCTCCGGCACCACCGGTTTTCCCAAAGGCGCGACGCTCAGCCACCACAACATCCTCAACAACGCGCTACTGATCGCCGCCTCGATGCAGTTCACACATCGCGACCGCCTCTGTATCCCGGTGCCCTTCTACCACTGCTTCGGAATGGTGTTGAGCAATCTGGCCTGCGTAGTGACCGGCGCGGCGATGGTGGTCCCGGCAGCTTTCTTCGATCCGCTTGCTACCCTCGAAGCCGTCCAGGCTGAGCGTTGCACCGTTCTGCACGGCGTTCCCACCATGTTCATTGCGGAACTGGACCATCCCGAGTTTTTGCGTTTCGATCTCAGCACGCTGCGCACCGGAATCATGGCCGGCGCGCCGTGTCCGATTGAGGTGATGAAGCGCGTCGTGCACTTGATGCACCTCAAAGAGATGACCATTGCCTACGGACTGACCGAAGCCTCTCCGGTGATCACGCAAACCACGGTGAACGACCCGCTGGAACTGCGCGTGACGACGGTCGGCAAGCCCCTGCCCCATACGGAAGTAAAAATCGTGGATGTAATCACCGGTGCGATCGTGCCCCGTGGCACGGCGGGCGAACTCTGCACCCGCGGCTACCTGGTGATGAAGGGCTACTACAAAAATCCCGAAGCGACTCGCAACGCCATCGACGAAGCCGGCTGGCTGCACAGCGGTGACCTCGCCACCATGGACGCCAACGACTACTGCAAAATCACCGGCCGCGCCAAAGATGTAATCATCCGCGGCGGCGAGAACATTTACCCGCGCGAGATTGAAGAATTTCTCTATACCTGTCCCGGCATCAGCGACGTGCAGGTGATCGGCGTGCCCGACGCGAAATACGGCGAGCAAGTCGTGGCCTGGGTACGGCTCGAGGCGAACTCGAAACTCTCACCGGAAGACATTCGCAAATTCTGCGAAGGCAAGATCGCCGCCTACAAGATTCCCCGGTCCGTAAAGATCGTCGACGCGTTCCCCATGACCGTGACCGGGAAGATTCAGAAGTTCAAGATGCGGGAAGTGTCCACGCAAGAATTGGGACTGGAAGCGGCGGCCAGGATCGAAACCGCATAAGCCGAAGCCGGGTCGTTTCAGGCCAGGACGAAGAAAAGCCTGAACCACGAAGGGCACGAAGTATCACGAAGGCTCAGGCTTCGGGGTTCCTTTGTGAACCTTCGTGTCCTTGGTGGTTAAGGTTTCGAAGTTGACCTGGTAGCGAAGCCGTAGCGATGCCGTCGCTAAACTCCGGGTACACTATCCGCGCGGAGTTTTCATGTCCAACTGTCACACTTGCGGCGCCCAGTTGCCGATCGCAGTACGCTTCTGCTCTTCCTGCGGAACTCCGGTCGGCTCCGACGATGTTGCGACTCTGGCATCCGACGATGCGGCAACAATCGATGTCGCCGGCCCCGCAACGCCGCGCTCGCCCCGGCCCGCTTCTTCGTCGTCATCAAGGCCGCCCAGTTCGTCCGCCTACTCCGTGAGCGAAGGTCGATTCCTTCCCGGACGCCTCCTCCTGGGCCGCTACCGCATCATCGCCCTGATTGGGAGAGGTGGCATGGGTGAGGTCTACCGCGCCGACGACCTAACTCTCGGCCAGCCCGTCGCTCTAAAATTTCTTCCCGA
>JAYTFO010000130.1:0-7507 GCA_043734305.1 Acidobacteriota bacterium
AGCACTGGGCCGCGATAGTCCTCGTCGGCCAGCGGAGCTTCGCGCAACTGTTTGAGAGTGTCGAACAGTTTGGTGGTGGTGCTCAGGAATTGTTCGCGAGTGGGCAATTCCTTCAGGTTGTGTCCAAGATCGCCGTGGGAGCGCTGGAGCAGCATGCCGTCCGGAGCCTGGGTCGATCCTTCGATGTGGATCTGGTAGCGCGCGCTGCCGGTGCGGGCGATCGTGCCCTCGGAATTCAGGAAGTAACGGTTCTCGGCGACAAAGCGCACGCCGGCATCGGCGGATTCGAGCTTTGGGTCGGAGCGAAACTGGCTGGTGGCTTCTTCGAGCAGGCGCAGCCAGGGAGTGAAGTCGGCGGTAGTGAGGCGAACCAGAGGCTCGACTACTTCGACGACCGGGGCTTGGGCAAAATCATCGACTGGTTCGTCCACCTTGTACTGTTTCAAGGCAGCTTGCTTGGCAGAGAGTGCTTCGCCGGCAGCCTTGTAGGCGTGATCGGTGGCGAGCCAGATGCGGTAACGCAACGCGAAGACGTCGTCATCGGTGGCCATCAGGTCTGCGACGCCTTCGCCGGAGCCAAAGTAGCTGTCCTGTTTGTAGTCGCCGAGCCGGACCACGACGCGCAGCAAACGTGCGCGTTGACGCTGCTGGCTACGCAACCCGCCAAAGACGGCGCTGGCTTCGAATTGGTCCACGGTGGCAACGCGGTATTCGACGTAGTACGGAGCCGACAGGCCCTCCATCTTGAGCTTGTCTTTGGAGCGCGCCATTTCTTCGCGAAGCGCGCGCAGCAGGACGTCGTCGGAAGCGGAATCGGCAGCCGGAGCGGCCGGAGAAAGCACGCACAACAGAATTGCGACGCACGCGGCGAACCTGATTCTCCGGATCATCGTCATGATTGTCATTGCGCACCTCCCTTGCCAGAGGTGGCTCCGGGTGGAGGCGGCAGAATGGGAGGACGCGTGTCACCGTATTTCTTTTTTTGAACTTCGATTCCGGCGAACAACATCGCCGGCGCTGCCGCCGACACCGGAATGCTGCCGGACTCCGCGCCGCAAATTCCATTGAAGATGCTGCTGGTCTGTCCGGTGGCGACGATACCAGTCAGCACGCTGAGCGGGGTCCCGACAATATCCACGCCGCGGACCAGTTCGTCGGGGCGCCCGTCGGCATAGACGCGCCACACCATCACGGGCAGCACCTGGAAGGCTTGCGGCATCGAACGCGACGTCAAAGTGAATCCGCCCTGGATGTCTTCGAAGTAGAGTCCGTAGGGCTTGCCTTGTTTCTTGATCTCTTCGATGAAGCGGGCGCGCAATTCCGCGTCGGCGATGGTCTTGCTGGACGTCACAATCAGATTGCCCTGGCGGCCGACCGGCATCAGTCCGACTTGAGCGCGGCCGTGGCCATTGGAATGGCTGAAGTTCTTCACCGGCATGCGACCCATCAGAAAGTTTTTCAGGATGCCGTCCTTGACGACTTCCACACGCGCGGCGGGGACGCCCTCATCGTCATAGCGATACCAGCCGGACAATTCGGTGCCGCCGAGTGTGCGCAGGGTGGGATCGTCGGTCACGCTGAGGAATTCGGGCAGAATCTTTTCGTTAATTTTTTTGGCGAAAGTCTGGCCTTCGTCGCGGCCGCGCTGGCGCTGTCCTTCGATGCGGTGGCCGAGAACTTCGTGGAAGAATACGGCGGCTGCGCGTCCCGAGAGCATCGCCGGACCGTTGTAGGGCTCGGCGAGCGGAGCATTGCGAAGAGCGAGTAAGTCCTCCGCCATTTTCTTGGCGTGTGCGGCAACCTCGGCTTCGGATGGAGCTTTTGCGGGGTCGGAAAATTGGAAAGTTTCGACTCGCATCAGTTGCATGCCATCGTCGGCGAGGGTTTCCGCCTCGATCATGATTCGGAAAATGGTGTCTTCGGTGACGATTTTTGTGCCTTCGGTTGAGATCAGGTAGTTGCGCGATTTCTGGGCGATGACCATCGCGCCGGATTCCTGCAAATACGCGTACGGGCGAAACAGCCCGGAATAGCGGCGTGCGAGATCCTCCCAAATCTGCTGCTGCTGCGGCAGAGAGGCAGAAGAAGTCTGTTGCACATAGGTCGAAGGCTTTTCGTCGGAGAAGTCGGCAGAGTCGTCTTCGTCCTTGGCGCGCACCGCACTCTTGGTCTTCACGTTGCTGTAGGCCTGCTGCGCCTGGCGATACTGCTCGTAGGTCAGTTTCCAGAAAACGCGGGCGATGGCGTCGGGATCGTCGCGGACCGGGAGTTGTCCGAAGCTGAGGCCGGAGCGGCGTTCTTCGTCGTGGGTGTTATCGAGCGTGGGCGAGCCGATGCGCATGCCGACCTCGGCGGAGCGCCGATGGCTGCGCGTGGAGCTGAGGAGGCCGCCTTGTGATGCGATCACGAACATCGAATCGTCGTCGGAGACGCCGTAGCTCGTAAAGTACGGCGCCGGATCCTGCTTGGCTAGCTCAGCCTGGCCGCGACGGAGTTCCTGCTCCATGGTCGTCAGCAGAACGTCGCTGGGAGGAGTGGCTGGTGGCTTCGCGTGGACTCGCGGCTGCGCCAGAAAGGCGAACAGCGGAAGGAAGAAGAAGAGGACGGCGACGGCCCTTGCGAATTTCATCGGAAGCGCCGAGTGTACAGGACTGCGGCCAACAAAAAAAGCGGCCCCTTTTGAGGGCCACCGTTTTCAAAGAGGCGAGTTGGCAGGAAGTCAGAGATGACTGGATTGGCGCCGTTTGGGGGACGTCCAGCAACGGCAACGAGAGATGTCGAGAACGTTGAAGAAAGTGACGTGGCTCATAACGGTTGCGGCCTCTTCGGTTGATTGTGAATGTGCACTTGCGGAACCAAAACGGTAAACGGGGTCGAGCCCGGAGTTCCGTTTCGGGAACCTGTGCAAAATCTGCATCTTAGGGTAAATCGCTTAGTAAGGAGGCGGCCGGAGAAACCCCCACCAGCCCCGTGGTCGAATGCATAAACCTGCACATTGGGTGCAGCGGGCTACTTTTGGCCAAAAAACAAAGCCCCCTGGACCAGGGGGCTTTGCGAAAGTCATTGAAATACTTAGCTGTTGCCGGCCACGGTCCGCAGTTTTTCGGGCAGAAAATGGTACGGCGGCCAGGGACCGGTCACCACCAGTTCGCAGTTCTTGAGCTGTTTGGCAGCCGTGCTGTAGCGGTTCTGGTACTTCTCGATGGACTTGGTGTCGATCAGGTGAGCAATGTCGAGGAGCATGCCGTCGGCATTGACCTTCTTGCAGCTGACTTCTTCCTCGAGTGGGTTGAATAGCTTGTGAACCTGGACGGAAATTGCGCGGGCTTTGGTCTGGCGTTCGCGGTCGCGCGAGGCCTTCTCCCGCAGTTTGGAGAGATATTCGCGGCCCACTGTGTCGGGCAGGATGATCTCTTCCATGGCGCCCTTGAAAGTGCCGTCGCGGACGACCAGCTTGATCCGCATTTCGGACTTGCCGCGAAGCCGGGCAACGCTCTCGCAGAAAGTACGCCGGTTGGAGCGGACCGCCTGACGAATCGCATCTTCGGTGTCGAAAATTGTCCCAAAACGGAAGGGCAACACTACGGCGGTACGGAAAGCCATGCTGACCACGCGAGCGTGCTCCAGCACGGATCTTTCTTCCAGATTATTCGCTGTGCGATCAAATTCGCTGACAATGACCGCGAATTCGCCGCTTGGATAACTCATGACCGGGGCGCCACTAACTCCCTGGATTCCTTCGATAACGTAAGGACGACGGGCTCGAACACCGTTAGCTAGGGTCTGGTGTTCCGTGAGGCAGTACGCATACCACGCCATGCATTCTCTCCGAGTTACACCGGGGTCTCTGGGCCACCCCTTTAGATTTTTTAGCTTAGGGCTGTGCGTTTCCCACCTGGAAGAAAGTGATTGTTACGACGAGATGAACGCCGTAAGTAGCGCTCATGAATCGATTTTATTCGAGGCCTGTGGATTTTGCAACCTTTGTTGCAATATTTGCATCGGAAAAATCCATTTTGGCCGGGAAGAAGCCAGCCGTTAGCATTTAGCACTTAGCATTTAGCCAAAGCAGTCGGAGTCGGAAGGTCTGGGATAAATGCTAAGTGCTAGTGCTAACCGCTAAGTACCTGATTTCCGTGCTGCGGCGCGCTCCTGGAGAGCGATCGTCACGGCTCGCAGCATATCGTCGGCGGGCGCGGGTTTTCCGGTCCAGATCTCGAATTGCCGGGCAGCCTGGTGAACGAACATTTCGACGCCGGGTATGACCGTGAGTCCCTTCGCCCGCGCCATCCGCAGGAATGGGGTGTCCACTGGGTCGTAAACCATATCGAACACCACCCGGGCCTGCATCTCGTTCTCCTTCAGCGGGCTTTCCGCATTGGCCATGCCCACTGGAGTGGCGTTGATGATGACGTCAAAGTTCTGCTTGCGAAGGTCGGCTCGCTTGATGGTGTGCGCCTTCGCCTGCCGGGCCAGTTTCTGGGCGGTCGCGGCCGTTCGGTTCATGATCCAAACTTCAGCGCCGCGCTCTTTAAGTCCGAACACTGCCGCTCGGGCCGCTCCACCGGCTCCCAGGACCAGAACTTTGGCGCCATCGATCACGATTCGTTGCTCCAGAGGGCGAACCACTCCCGCAGCGTCGGTATTGAAGCCGTAAAGCTTGCCATCCTGCCCACGGACCACCGTGTTGCAGGCGCCAATCTTGCTGGTATGCGCGTCCGTGTTGTCCAGATGCTCCAGGATCGCCTGCTTGTACGGCATGGTGATGCTGAGCCCGTGGAGCGGAATCTCGCGCACGCAGTACAGCAGATCCTTGAGCGTCTTGGCGTGCAACGCGAGATAGACCGCATTAACGTTCTCACGCCGTAGAGCGGTGTTCATGATCACCGGGGAAAGAGAATGCGCGACCGGGTCGCCGGCGACGCCGTACACCCGCGTGGCGGCGTCGACTTGATCGATGCGATAGATCGACCGCAGCTGCTGGGCGCTGATCTGACCAGGCGCGGTTCTCTGATCCGCGCTGACCGCGGCGAACGTAAACATGCTGCCGGCGCGGACCCCAAGCACGCGGCTGATAATCCCCTGCTCGCCCATGCACAAGCCGACGAGTGCGTGCTTGTCGCTTTGCGTCTGGAGGAACTTCATCACCGTGACGTTGTCGGAAATAGTGGTCGCAGTGGTGACGATCTTGTAATAGTCGGCCGGGATCGCCAGCATCTTCGCCAGTGTTTTTTCCAGGACGCGAGTAGCGCGAAAATCATGGAAGGAGAGAATCAATCCGGCGCGGGCGCGCAAACGAGCCACTACTTCCGGCTTGCAGCGAGATCCGCTCTCCACTTCCAGGTCCAGAAGCTGGCAACCGGCAGCGGCTGCTTTGCTGAGAATTTCGAGTTGCGCTGCCAACGATCCCTTGAAGTGGCCGCCATTCTCCGCGCGCCGGCAAGTGCCGATCGCCGTCACATGCCGGTGCTCTTCCAGGAAACGCTTGATCTTGGGCAGCGCCGAGGTGGGCTGCTTCAGGTAGTCGAGGCGAAATTCTAGGAAGGGGTTGTCGCGAGCCATTGACTCCGCGGAATTAACCAGATCGTCGGCGCTATCGCTGGCCAGCGCCAGACAGACCTTGGGCAGGCGAAGTGGCAAAACTCGAGAGGCGGCGGTGTGTGAAAGAGCCAAGGGCATTATCTTAAAGAACCGCGCGATATTACAGGGGCGTAGGCCTAGATGCAACAAGGGAGTGACAAAGTGCTCCTGGGAAACACTTTGGGAGGGTAGCGCCTGACACCCTCGTAACCTTGACCGGCCCCCCAGCGCTTGTTACCTTCCGGCTGTAACCCTTTTCCTCAGAGAGAGATAGGTCGGGGGTGCCGTGGAGTCTGGCGCTTGCGATCCGGAGGTAACATGAAGAAAACAGGATTGTTATTGCTGCTGCTCGCGACCGTGGCGGTGGCCCAGCAGGCTGCTCCGGCGGCGGAGCCCGCCGGCATTACTGCCATCACCGCCAACTTTCCGGCTGCCCGCTATCAGACGCCCACCGCTGCGGATATGTATTGCGCCGGTTTTATCAGCAAGGAACGCGTTCCGGATGCGAAATACGTGAATGGTGGCCTGCAGACCCCGAATACGACCAAGTTCACCAACGGGGAAATGATCTATCTGGCCGGGACCGGCTACCAGCAGGGACAGGAATACACCATCGTTCGGGAACTGCGCGACGTGAACGAGTATGAGTTCTTTGAAGGGCAACGGAAGATGATTTCACGGAGTGGGCACCCCTACAGTGAGGTCGGCCGGGTGCGAGTTCTCGATGCGCGCAACCACAGCGCCGTTGCCGAAGTGGAGTTCAGTTGCGATCCAATCAACCCCGGCGACGTCGCGACGCCTTTTGTGGAAAAAACGCCCATTGCATTTCGCCCGCCCTCCCATATCGACAGGTTCGCGCCGGCGAATGACAAGCTCAAGGGACGGATTCTGCTCGCCAAAGACTTCGATGGCACGATCGGCACGGGCGCCAAGATTTACATGAACTTCGGATCGAATCAGGGAACAAAAGTGGGCGACTATTTCAAAGCGGTGCGCCCGTACAGCCAGGATCTGAAAGATCCGGTGGATTCGCTTTCCTTCAAGGCCTCGACTGCCGAAGACACGCAGAAGCGTGTGCCGTCCTACGAAGCGAAGCTTCTCACGAAGACCAACGGCCCCAACATCCACGTTGCGGACCTGCCCCGAAGAGCGGTTGGCGAAGTGGTGATTCTCAGCGTAACGCCCACGACTGCAACCGGTATGGTCGTGTTTTCGCTGGAAGACCTGCATCCCGGCGACACCCTGGAACTGGACGAGCAGCAATAGAGAAGAGAATCGAAAAATCGTAGTTTCCAGCGGGGGAGAGAAATCTTCCCCGTTTTCTTTTTGGGTGAGTTATGAGCGGGGCAAGTTCTCGGGCGAATGGGGCGGGCGGGCGGTTGATCGGTTGGCTTGGCAACAATCCGGAGGTTGGACAGTCGCCAGATTACCGATAGTAAACGATTCTAGGATCTCCCGGGATCATCGAACCAGCGAGCAACTACTAAACCGGCAAGTTCCATCAATGCCTCCTCGGCAAATGGTTCACTCAGCCTACTTGCCTATCCCAGGGGCACCTAATTACGTCGGTGTATCCGTAAATGCTACTTCCGATAAGATGCGGCTGCGGCCTTTCGGGATGACCCGTTTCACTTGGGGCGCTTGATCGCTTGGATCGATCCGTGTGGATCTAGTCAGCCCTCCTTGTCGCCAAACACCTCGGCGCTGAAGGCCTCGAGGGTAGCGTCCTTGCGCCAGGTATCAGGTGCCAGTCCAGCCTTGCGGCAGGTTTGGTCAAGGAACGTTTCGCGATCCCATCCCCACTCGACGGGAACCTGCGGCAGTAGAAGGCCTCGATGGGCGCCCAGCGATACTACGAGTCCGTGGAGTCCAACTTCAACCTCTTCGGGCCGGATCGGGAACAGTGGCGAGAGTACGCTCAGCGAAA
>JAYTFO010000131.1:0-11711 GCA_043734305.1 Acidobacteriota bacterium
ATGATCATCGTTCGGCTCCTTTCTCCCGAGCCTTTTGGGTTGCTTTGCACCCCCAAAGTCTACTCGGAGCTTGGAGCCGACATTGTTATGGAATCAATTTCACCAACTTCGGGGCGACGGGCCGGATCAATGAGCGTAGTTTTCAACACTCCAAGAGGCCCCAAATCCCTGTACCAGCTGATATTGACTTCAGAGCGAAAACGTAGACTTTGCCGTCCTCCGAACTAATATAAACTTCTCCATCTGCTACTGACGGACCCGAGTCCACAGAGTTGCCGGTAGCGTAGCTCCACAACTTCGCGCCGGTGTTGGCATTCAGGGCGTACACGTTGTAGTCGTCCGAGCCGAAATAGACTACCCCGTTGGCCACGACCGGCGAGGAATACACATAGGGGCGGGCGGTATAGCTCCAAACCTCGGCGCCGGTCTTGGCATTCAGGGCATACACCTTGCCGTCCTGGGAACCAACATAGGCCACGCCGTTGGCCACGGCGGGCGATGACAACACCCAAGAGCCGGTGGTGTGGCTCCACAGCTTGGCACCGGTCTTGGCCTTCAGCGCATACACGTTGCCCGTGAACGAACCGATATAAACCACTCCTTTCGACACGGCGGGTGAGGAGTCCACTGAACTATCGGTAGTGTAGCTCCACAACTTCGCGCCAGTGTTGGCGTTCAGCGCGTACACGTTCTGATCTTCCGAACCGAAATAGACGATCCCATTCGCCACGGCGGGCGAGGAATACACATAACGACCGGTCGGGTGCTCGACCGCGAAGGCGATCCCATCCAGAATCGCCCCTCCGTTGTCGCCCTCAATCAACCCTGCCAATGCACGGGAGACGTCGCCTGTTCTTGACGAAAAGGGCACCAGCAGATGCGGCGCGCTGTCGAAACCAATGACAGTGACACGGTGTTCCACATTGCCAATCAAGGCGTCGATGACCGAGTCTAGTTGACCGTAGTCACGGAGATGCTGCACTCCGGCACCCCCGGTTTCAACGACAATTGCTAATGCCAAAGGCTGCGAGTCTGAGTCCGCGTCGAGTGTGGTTTTCTGCCGCACACCATTGTCGGTAACAACGAAGTCGTCCGCCGTGAGTTCGAAGACTACTCGTCCCGCCTTGTTCTTTACGAGCACGGGTACCTGTACCAATGTAGAGCGTACAGTCAAGGTGGGCTGGTCCGAGTCTGTCCCGTCTTGTTGCCCCCATATGAAGAAAGGAGCCAGACACAGCAACAGCGAAACGGTACACGCAGATCTCATAGCTCAATTTCAGTGTATCCGCGACGGTGCGCTAGAGGAAGTCGATGAAGGTAGAGAGATTGGCTGAATCTCAACCTCATGGTTGGCGTAACATCGCAATTTCACCAACAACACAGCCCGGCAGGCCGGAGACAGCATAGTTGGTGTAATCGCCTGTGGCTGTTGAAAAAGTCGGTTTTCAGAAAATCAGGGCAAATTTGAGGGATAGAAAATGTCTACCCGAACCGAGAAAGTCGTTCCTAGGGCATCCTGACGCAATCATTTTTTTAGGGATTTCCGGGAAATGAGTTTTTCAACACCCACAGACGTTTGCACCAACTACCGTCAATGACTGACGAAGCACGGCGATGGCTCACGACATGAGTCATTCTGCACAGTATTGCGAGAGCAGGTGAGCGAATCTGTAGGTGTCTCAAAAGAGCAGTTTGCCCGCCCAACCAGACGGCCCTCCTACCCTCTTGAAACAGGACCGGCCAGACGCAGACACAGGGTGGAGATCGCACCGATCGTCTTCGTAAAGATGCAACCGCCAACCGTTTGCGTTCGGATAAGCGACACTTGTCGGGCCGGCCCAAGGAAAGATCATGTTTCTCGCGAGCAAGATCGAGTGGACTGGAATAGTCTTGACACTTCTAACGACTGGCATGCTCGTTCAAGGTTTCCCGCAAAGCGCAGCAACATCCGACTCCAACCCTGCAGGAGTTGAGGCCTTCGTCATAAAGAACGAGGTCACGAAGATGCAGGAAACTCTGCGTGATAAGGGACATTACAAAGGCAAGGTTGATGGCGTCTTCGGTCTACGCACCCGGGAGAGCATCCGCGTTTATCAGAGGGCAGAGAAGTTGCCGATCACCGGGCAGGTTGACATCCGGACTGCATCCGGACTCGGAGTCAGGCCCGAAGTGAACTGGGAGGATTCCGGACCGGGGGTAGGGCAAGTTGCCGACAGAATAGAAAGCGAGATTGAGAAAGGCAAGCCTTCGGCAAACATAAGATGGGCGAATCGTGCGAAGCGCACCAGCAAGAGACTACCGAAACCAGTCAAGCCCGTTGCCGCTCCTGCTGCAAGCCGACAGGGAGATGGTGTGAGGGCACTTCAAGCTGACAACAACAGCCGCCCGCAATAGCTGTGTTCCTTCTAGTTTGCCAGCAGACCTCGCCGGTTTACTCCGACACATCGCTGTCTTAGAGCAGGCGATTACACCCAACACTCGACTGCCCGGATTGACGAATCGGATTTCCGCAGTTTCCGCCGATCTCTATGTGGACAGCCTTGCAGAAGCAGAGCCTGCCCCGAAGCAGCATCAAGTTCCGACGCCATCGCGAAACCCGTAGGTATTTGTCGTAACGGAACCGTCTGCGAAATCAAGTTTGACCAGCATGTCTTTGGCTGGCGTATAGCCGCGAGCGGCTGCCTTCTGTAGCCATACGCGAACAGTCGCGACGTCCTTTGTAACGCCGTAGCCGTGGTAGTACATCATGCCAAGATCCCATTGCGCAACGGGAACATCCGCGTCGGCGGCTCTTCTAAACCACTTGGCCGCCTCCGTATAGTCGCGTATCACTCCGAGGCCGCGAAAATAAAGTCCACCGATCATCCATTCTGCTACTGCTGATCCGTGATCAGCCGCCTTACGGTACCAATGCATCGCTTCGCTATAATTTTGCGGCGTGCCTTGCCCATCGCGATACATGGAACCCAGACTCACTTGAGCTTGTCGGTATCCATTGTCAGCAGCTTTTCTCATCCAATACATCGCCTGACCGTAATCCAACGGAACGCCGTTCCCTTGGATGTAGGCGTTGGCGAGACTAACGTTCGCCATCGGCCACCCTGCCCATGCAGCTTCGGACTCCATATCGATTCCGCGCCTGTACCACCTCTCCGCCTCGCGCGTGTCGACGGGAACTCCGGTGCCCACTGCATACATGTCACCAATTCGGAAATTGGCGCGCGCTATGGCCTCGGCCTCGGAGCGAAGATCGCTCCATTGACCCACCAATTCTGCGTCCTCAATGGAAGCGACTTTCATGTACCAGCGGAGCGCTTCAGCCGAGCTCTGGTCGACACCGATCCCACGTTCATGCATTCGCGCAACGTTGTAGGTCCCCCAAGCGGACCCCATCTCGGAGGACTTGAGGTAATGCATGTACGCTTCGCCCGGACTGGGTTCACCGAGCAAGCCATTCTCAGCATACTGACCCAAATAGTCCTCGGCATAAGCATCGCCGAGATGAGCGGCATATTGAAGGTGTCGCAAGCCATTTACAAGGTCCTGATGAGTGTCCAACCCATTCTTCAACATCACGCCAAGATCGCACTCGGCCCGGGCATAACGCTGGCGCGCTGCCTTCTCCAGCCACAGCCGTGATCGTGCCGGATCACGCGCTACGCCACGTCCATCGAACAGAGCCTCGGCAAATCTTGTCTGAGCTTCTGCGTTCCCCATCTCGGATGCTTTGCGATATAGGCGTGCAGCTTTCGTTTCGTCCTGTTCCGTACCTGAACCGAGGCGATATTTGTCAGCCTGCATGAGGAGAACATCTGCCTTGGTTTTGGGAAGCACGATGGGATTGTTCGCCGACCGCCTCTTCTGAGCGACGATAGAGGCTCGACTCGGACCTAAGACTGAACGACCGCCCGGCCCGGTTGACGAACGGACAATCTGCGACATGAGATTGTTGTTAGCGCCCGCACTTCGAAGTTTCTTCTCGACCGCAGCGTTCACCTGGAAATCCACTCCATACTTTTTCACTAGTGCTGCCATGCGTGTGTTCGGCATTCCCGACTTAAGGCCGTGCTCCACATCGGTAATGGAAAGAGGCCGCGGAACCTTTTGTACTTTCGTTGTCCTAGCAGCGCTGATGCCCGCTAGCACGAGGATGCAGCCGAATATTAATGTCGTCGCGCGCATCTTTACCTCCGCTCCGAAATGATCTTGTTTTCCTCGAGCATCGCTCGACGGGCACGCTCCAAACGGTTCTTGACGGCCATGTTGTTCCGGTCAAAGTGCCACGCCCGCTTGTAGCTCGCGATAGCCGCCGCGTAATTGCCCTTGTCCAATTGACGGTTTGCTGAATCTACGTAGACCTGAGCAATACGTGCAGCAGATCCACGAGATCCGGATACGACCCTCGTCGTTCGACGTGTCGGCGCCGAAGGCGTTCGTGAAATTCTGAAGGAATTACTGGACCGATACTCTGTTCGTGACGTAGCTGCGCGAGGTGCAGATCGCATGATTGCCGCTCGACCCGCCGAAGGAGAGCTGGGCCTTGTGCCCCTTGAAACTACGCGCACACCTTTACCCGGCGGTGAAGTTGCTATGTGAGCGCTCTCCACAGTTTTGGTCGGTAGGACAGTTCTTTCAACTCCATTTTCCGACGTCATTGGTGGAGCGGTGCGCGCCGAATCGATCTCCGTGAACTGCTTCGCCAGAATAACTTGGCCTTCGTCATGCAAAACTTCCTTCACCTGCGCTATTTGCTCATCAAGGGAATGTGACGCGGCTGGCTGCTTCTTCGTAAAGAATCGCTCTCGTTGTGAGCCGCGCACTACCGAGGATGGACTGGGCGGGCGGTTGGTAGCCGAGAGAGTTTCTTTATCGGGAACAACGGGTAGATTTCCTGTCATCATGTACCCGTCAAGAAAGACCGCGCGACTCACAGGCGTAGGGGTTGAACGACCGGTGCCGAATCGACCCGTTGGCAGTGTCAAAACCGCCGTGCGGACTTGTTCGTTGTTAGCGGCCAGCCAAAGGTTTGAGGAATGGTTGCTGGGGCGCAGCGGGGCGACGCCATCGAATCCGAAATTCGCGCTGGCATTGCCGATTGCATCGGTGACGTGGACTTCGTTGAAATGTGAGCCAAACTCCCCGTACCACGGGTAGAAGTGATCGCTCGGACCGATCGGCAGCCAGCCCATTGACTCGAAACCGAAATCGAACGAGCCATCCTTGTGGCCGCGGAGTCCAAAGAACGAAACGTAGGCTGGCGCCCAGGCAGGACGATAGCCATCACGGTCTTCAACCGGTCCCGGCCACCACATCCATGAGCTGTGATAAAGAAGCCAACGGCCATAGTGATATGGTGCCCATCCCCATGGTTCATACGAAATCCAGGTCCAACCCCAATACGGCTCCCAAAGCCAGCGTCCGGCGCGATAGGGAACCCATCCGGCCGCGACCGCCGGGGACCAGACATGTCCGTAGTCGGTTATGTTGACCCAGTGTCCATAAGCATCGAGTGCTTCACTCCCTACATAATAGCGGTTGGTATGGCTCCATGACTGAGCATTGCGGATCGCGCCGTCGCGTTCGTCGTTCCAGGAATCCCATCGGTCGAGCGCAGGCGCGCCACCCATCACGTTTCCAACCTCATCGGTGGTTCCGCGTACCCGAGCTACCTGGCCTGCCTCCACGCGAGTGGTGCCTTGAGGTGTGGAGACATCCGCCACTCCTGTGCGCACAATTACTTGCGTATCGAAGCCGTTCACTTCAATCCGGTAGATACCCTCTTTGGACCTGGGTCGAACCGCTGCATTGGGCGCGTCGATCTCGATATCAGCTTCAGAATCTTTGGATACGATGTAGGAGACAAGACCTTGCCGAACCTGGACCTGAATCTGCTTCGGCTCCACGTTGGCAATCTTGGCCTGAGAGTTGTTACTTAGGCGAAGGACGTTTGCGTGATCAATCTGCACTTCCGCTTGCGAATGGTCGCCTGTCGAGACCCTGTCACCGCTGACCAGAGGTTGATTCAAAGCGGCGGCCGACCAGTCACCCGTGTCGCCGCGCTGTGCTGAAACGTAGCCTTCTACAAGACTGAGACGCGCTACGGCGGGCGCATCTACCTGCGCGCTTGCCACTATGGTGAAAGATCCGTGGAGGAAAAGAGGTAGCAGGAAAATGCGTTTCATGACCTCCCGACCCGCATGAACAAGATTAGCGAACTGACCGTCAAGCACACGCCGCACCTGACCCCATGGCCGACCGCGAATCGCAACTCCCTTATTTTTGTATAGGGCATGAGACTGGACAAACGTTCCCGGAAAAAGTGCTGACCGAACTGTTATCTGTGTCCCCTGCCACCATCGGAGCGCCCGCTGCCGGAGTGACCACCGCTCCCCGACGGATGGCCTCCACCACCTCCGCCGCTGGGACGCCCGCCTCCACCACTCGGTGCGGAACGTGGAGCGCTATACCCGCCGCCGTAACCGCCGCTCGGGGCGGATCGCGGAGCACTATACCCACCGTTTGGTGCAGACCGCGGGATACTATATCCGCCACCATAGCCACCTCTCGGTGCAGATTGCGGACTGCTATATCCACCGCCATTCCCGGGGTAACCGCTGGGTGGACCCGGACTTGCACGACGCGGCGTGACAATGGGCTGCCTCATATCGAGTTGCGGCCGAGATGCTTCGCGCCCCCTACTCCGATCAGGCGCCTGACGCCAATTCCCGGAATCGCGTTGCACTGACGGCGAGGATCTACCCGCCGAAGGGCGATCCACAGGGGCGCTTCGCGGTTGCGCCGGCATTCTCCGCCAGTCGCCCCCGCGATCCTGCGTGGGAGCTGAGCTCTCACGCTGTATACGATCGCGGGACGCTGGGGCCTCTGTCGGACTACTCATGCCGCGGTTCACCGATCCCGATGGCCGATCCGAACGACGCCAGTCCTGATTTTGGTTCCCGTTGCCTCGCGGAGCCGGACTCTTGGTCGGCCGGTCGGAAGGATTGTTCACCCGTCCGGGATTGCCGCTGTTCAAAGAACCGTTGCCCGCATTTCCCTGCGGCGCACCGGTACTAGGAGCGCGTCTCCAATCCACGTTGCCGCCGCCACGTTCCGGCCGCGCGCCTGGATTGGAAACCCCAGATCCAGTACCCGGCCTGTCGGACTGCTGCGTCGTCCCACCCATTCGGCGCCAATTCTGATTCGAGCGCTGGTCCAAACCCCGGTTCGTTCCCGATCCCGGGTTGACGCGGTTTTCACGCAGCCCACCGTTCGGTGTCACCATGGTCGAGTTCTCCGTTGCCACTCGGCCCTGCGGCATCGATCGAGGATTCGTTACACCCCCGGAACTCCTCTGGTTGCCGACAATGGGAGTGAATTTGCCATCGCGCTGAATGGCGTTGTGCAAATCCGCCGCTTCGCGGTCGAACGACTGCCCGCGCGCGGGAAGGTTATGGTTCGTGCTGAAGAAACGCTCGGATTGCGTCCCACGAGCAATGCTCGGAGGAGCAACTCGCCGTTGTCCGGCGATCAGGCTGTCGCGGGTCGGTACTACCGGCAGATTCCCGGTAGCCATCCGGCCTTCGCGCAGCATTTCTCTTGTCACCGGCCGAGCGGTAACACGCCCTCTGCCGAAATCATGCGCGTCCACCGACGAGACCGCGTGCCGCATCCGATCGTTCTCCCACGCCAGCCGCAGGTTTGAGTAACGGTTTCCACCACGCAGCGGAGGAATGGCTCCATTGCGATAGTTGTAGACGTTGTGCACGTTGTAGATGTTCACAACGTTGAAGCGCGACCGGTATCCACCCCACCAGGGATTGAAACCATCGCACGGCCCAATCGGAAGCCAGCCCACCGAACCCCATCCGAAGCCGACTCCAAAGCCTCCGCCTCCGAAACCAAAGAACGAAACATAGGCCGGCGCCCAGATCGGACGATAGTGGCGATAGCCATACGACTGGCCGGGCCACCACACCCACGAATTTTGATACATGAACCAGCGTCCGTAGTGATACGGCGCCCAGCCCCACGGCTCATAGGAAACCCAGGTCCATCCGTAATACGGTTCCCAGACCCAGCGGCCATCACGATACGGAGCCCAGCCGCTCGCGACTGTTGGAACCCAGACGTCTCCATAGTCGGGAACATTCGACCAGCGCCCGTGGGCATCCAGGTCTTCCGATCCGACGTAGTAACGATTGGTGCGCGTCCAGGCTTGTGCGTTGCGGATCGTATTGTCCCGATCGCTGGTCCAGCGATCAAAATCATCGCGCGACGGCGCATCAGCAATCTGAGATTGCGTGTCGTTGCCCGATCCGGTTACGGTGATCATCTGGCCGCTGCGCAGGTGCGTGCTGCCTTGCGGCGTCGAAATATCGGCCTCACCTCTGCGCACCATCACTTCGGCACGATCGTCGGAAAACACAGTAATCCGGTAGTTGCCATCGCCGCGGCGGGGATGTACCGAAAGATTAGGAGCGTCGATTTCGACGTCCGCTTCGCTGTCTTTCACCACCGAGTAGTTCGCCAACCCTCGCGCCAGCTGAATCTGGATTTGTGTCCGGCTCAATGCCGTGACGTTGGCTTGCGTGCGCTCGTCAACCCGCAGGGTGTTGGCGAAGTCGAGTTGCACTTCCGCTCGCGACGCTTCGCTGGTGGAAACGCGATCACCGGCGACGACCGGCTGATTCAAAGCTGCCGTGCTCCAGTCGCCGGAGTCTCCGCGCTGCGTCGAAACGTCGCCATGCAGCAAACTGATGCGCGCTACGCCTGCTGCGCTCGCGCCAGTATCCTGGTTGTTCTGGGCCTGTGCGTTCTGTGAAGCCTGAGCATCAGGCTGGACTCGCGTATTGTTTTGTGCCGGCCGGTCGTACTCAGCCTGGTTGTCGTACTGCGCGTTGCTGTCATCTTGAGGTTGATTGGAGTATTGCGATTGATCCTGTGCCTCGCTGTTCTCCGGCGCCTCGCTGTCGACCTGTGCTTGCTTGTCGGCTGCTTCGTTGTTGTCCTGGGCTCGGGCGCTAACTGTGCTGCCACTGATGATCGCCAGTGCTGCCAACGCGGCAAACAACTTCGATTTCATAAACCACCTTTGGGTACTGAGGAATCCATCTCTAGGATTGCAAGAGGGTGGCCGAAGGAGATGCCACGCCTTACCTCGCGTTTGCTTTGAGTTACCGGGTAGGAGAACCGACAATATGGGGGAGTGTGGTGGCCGGTTTCCACCGGAGTGGTGGTTTTCAGCCAGGTCTGATACGCTCGACCTCCTCGCTACACCTGCGATGGCACGCTTTCACCGCTGTGCTGAGAAGATGGTGAGAATCATCAACAATCCCTAATCACTTTGTCGTAATGCCGCTGATTCGCTTGACGCTATTTGCTCGGAATTGCGTCCGCGGCATTCACTGGAGCGGTCACCTTGACGACTGCTCCGTAGCGGGTCAGCCGCGGGAAAAATGGCGTCACTTCCAGCGGCATCTTGCTGCGCGCCGAGGTGATGGCCACCGGCGTGGTCTTGATCAATTCCACTTGATCGTTCCAGGCGTTGAGCTTGACGCGTCCCCCCAGAGGCAGGGCTGCGATCTGGCTCAGTTGGTTGGGATCGAGGGATGGAGCAGAGTCCATAAATGCCACCATGCGATCCACGGCACCGTTGCGGTCGGTAAGACCCGTTCCTAAGTGGGGAGTCAGCAGTGCGGATAACGCTCGGCCCCGCCGCGCCACCTGACGCAGGAACAGTCCCGGTGTATTCAGCTTTTCGCCGTACGGTGAATTCTTCAGCAACTCGAGAGCTTTCTTGTCCGCTGCAGCTTCGTCTTCGGGAGTGTGCCGGAAGCCCAGGTTCTGGTAAACGGATTCATCGGAGAACAACATGCGATCGGAGAAAGCGTACTTGCTGCCCACGTTGTGTCCCATGATGATGTGGACCAGTTCGCGCGAAAGCAGCATGGCCAGGCTGGCTTCATCCGGGAGCACGTCCACCAGGCCACGGCTTATGACGATCGTGTTGCCCGCGCTGAAGGTCTCCAGTGGCGAAGTCAGCATCACGCGAGTGTGCACCGGGAGCGGTAGGTCAAGGTTGTTGCTGGTCAGCAAATTGTTGACCACGGTTTCCAGCACTTTGTCCACGTCACCCTCGGGAGCGAGCAGGCCGGCCTTCTGTAGCCGGTCGATCACGTTGTCTCCCGCCTGCTGCTGCCATTGCCACTGCGCTAGCAGCGGAGAAGCGTCCTGCGTCCCCGGACTTTCGTCCTTCACTGTGGCGTCCACGCGCACCTGGGTAAACTCGCCCTGGACGCCATCCTGCTGTTCATAACCCCAGAGCCGGGTCTGGGCCTTGAAAGTAATGTTGTCTTCCGAACGGTTGCTGAAATCGCCTTCCTCGGTGTAGATGTAAGCCGGTACCCAGTAGCCCGGGATCAAATTCAAGCGCCAGCTATCCATGTGGAAGAAGTAAGCGTTGCGAGGGCGTGGCTCATAGGTGCCATTCAAGCGCACAATGTTGTAATCCTGGTCTTCTACCCAAATTCGGCCACGGAAGCGGCCTTTGCCGTTCCCGTTCTTGGCGGCGACGTCGAAAACAATACAGCGGACATCCCCGAGGAACTCGCGGTGCACGTACTTGAAATCGTACGTCTTACGATTGAAGTCGTCGCGGTCGGCGTAGATCATCCACGAGAAACCTACAGGTTTGTATTCGAACTTAAACAACTTGGTGAAGCCGCCGAGCAGATGGCTCTCATAGCTGGTGCCTTTGGAGAGATAGTCACGGCGGTCCATGCTTTCGCTCAGATCCATGCGGCCGAGAAAGTAATGATCTTGCACCGGGGTCGGGCCCAGTTCCCGGTCGAACTTCAGGTTCTGCAGATAGGTCTCAACGAACGGGGTGCGCCCCTTCAGCATTGTCATCAGCGCGTGCTCCCGCTCGATTGTGCGGTCCACCACTTGGTCCATCGTGGTAGACGGTACCAAGGTAGGAACGGCGCTCGCGGATGCTGCCGTCGGCGCAGCGTTCAGTGGCTGCGGCTTGGGCTCTTCTCGCGATGAAGGCGGACCAGACTCGAAGGCCGAAGCTGGCGTGTGTGCCATCGCCGGGGATGAATACGGGTTCGACGGCTGCTGCGCGTTCGCACCCAGCTTAAGGAGCAACGAAGCGGAAATTACCCAGTGCCTAATATGCATAACTCACCCGGGATTTCGTTTTGCTTTCGTCCAGCATTTCGAGAAGCGGCGCTTCAATGCGGTCGTGGTCGTCGTCACCCGCCGGTTGATCGCTTGGGGCGTGCTCAGGTCCGCAGCCGGTGGGGTGTGGTGCTCGTTACGTGATTTGATGCAGGATTGGTGCCAATGTCGAGCGGCGAATAAGAGTTTCTTTAACTGCACTATTTCTTAGCGAGTTAAGACAGACGTCGCTGCGCGGACAGGCGGAGATTCGCGAGTCTCCGGTGGCCCGTTTCCACCAAGGTGGTGCTTTTCAGCCACGGGTTGGAAATCATCGACATCAGTGACGCCTTCTACGACCGATCCAACTGGCTCTCTCCATAGCCCGGATTTCTGATGCGGTCTTGCGAAGACTCGGTTACACAGACCCCTGGGACTTGATTGTTGGCATTAACAGGCGTGGGTGTTGAAAAAGTCACTGTGATTTGAAGGCCGAGAGATAGCAAAAGCATGTTATGAAGGAAGAGATTCCTGCCCATGCTTTGCTTGAT
>JAYTFO010000132.1:0-8125 GCA_043734305.1 Acidobacteriota bacterium
CACCAGCCCAGCACGCGAACCACAGTGGCGATCTTCGTATCGTAGTTCAAGGCTCCAAGGCTGGTGAAGATTGCGTAGAAGTCGTGCTCCACGAAATCGGGATCGCCCGTCGTTACCAGCGGGAGGATCTGAACGCGGGCGTCGGCCATATAGGTTGCGGTGTAGAGCCAGTTCTCGAAAAAGAAGAAGAGGCAGAAGACAAAGCCGGTGGTCTCGTGTTGGCTGAAAAAGTAAGCGGCCAGAAGGAACGGGACGAGCCATTGCAACAACGTCCCTCCCCAGAGTCCGAGAGTGGGGCCAAACCATCCGAAGAGATTGTGGCCGCCTTCGTGAACGACGAGGTTGGCGTTGTCGATGAAAAGGAAACCGCCGTCGGCAGAGAGAGCGTAGACGAGGAATCCTGCGTAAAAAAGCAGCCACGCCGCCAGAGCGGAGCGCGAGACCGGCTTCCACGGTTCGTCGAGAATCGATCGCAGCGATTCGAGCATGCGTGGTTACGATTCTAAGGGCGCCGATTCTCGCGCGGCAGGTTACGAACGTGTGGCTTCGCAGATCCCGAAGGACACGCTTCCCTCACTCGTGCCGCAGCGCTTCAATCGGATCGAGCCGCGACGCGCGGATGGCCGGGATCATTCCGCTCACCAACCCGACCGCGCCGAGAATCACGGTGGCAACAATCAACGTCACCGGATCGATCAGCAAGCGGATGTCGCCCGCCTCCGCATGCTTGGCCATCATGCTGTACAGGGGCAGGCGTCCGACCGTAATTGAGACGGTGTAGGCCAGGATGATTCCCAGCAGGCCGCCGAAAAAGGTGATGGCCAGGGCTTCCGCCAAAAATTGCAGAAAGATGTCGCGGCGGCGGGAACCGAGCGCTTTTTCGATGCCGATTTCGCGGGTGCGTTGCGTGACGGACACCAGCATGATGTTCATCAGGCCGACGCCGCCGATGCCCAGCGTCAGCGTTCCGATGAAAGCCAGCAACACTTTCAGCCCCATCGTGATGACTTCAAATTGATGCACCTGCTTCATGAGGTTGAACACCCGCAGCGCGCGGCGATCGCCGGCATCGAACTTGTGTTGTTGCGCGATCACGCTGCGTATGGCCTGCTCCAGGCCCTCGTAGTCAGCCACTTCGTAGGTCACCCAGATGGATCCAAGGTAGCGGGTATCGGTCAGGTCTCCCATCGACGTAAACGGGATGTAGATAATGCGGTTGATGTCGGCATCGCCTTGCTGCATCTTGGGCCGCAAGACTCCGATCACTTCAAAGCTCAGGCCGTCGATCCGGATGCGTTCGCCCAGAGCGTTGCGTCCGGAGAAAAGTTTTTCCTTGGCTTCCGAACCGATCACCGCAACGCGCGCGCGCTGGATCTGGTCTTCGAGGTTGTAGAAACGCCCCTGCGCAATGTCGAGCACCCGGATCGCAGCCACTGTGGGATAACCTCCCGCCACGTTGAAGTTGAAGGTGCGCGTGTCGTATTGAATGCTGGCTTCTTTGGAAACGTCGGGACTCATACGCGTGATCTGCGGAACGTTGGTGCTCAGCAGATCCACATCGTCCATGGTGAACCGCAACCTCGCACCGGCTTTTTCGCCTCCGGCCTGCATGGAGGTGCGACCCGGAACAATGATCATCGTCCTCGTTCCAAAGGTGGCGAAAATATTGGCGCACGCCAGCGCAAACCCGTTGCCATAAGCGAGCAGCAGCACGACGGTCGCGATTCCCCAGGCCATGCCCAGCATGGTCAGAGCCGTGCGGCGCCCATTGTGGCGCATCGCATTCCAGGCTTCGTGGAGGATGTCACGGGTCATTACTATGATTATTACTTATTCCGACTTATTATTCCTGCCGCAACGCTTCCACGGGCTGTAGCATGGCCGCTTTGCGGGCGGGATAAATTCCCGCGGCCACTCCTGCGAGAGTCAGGCATCCAATCGCCAGCACGGCGGTTCGCAGCACCAGTTTCGGCGGATCAAAACCACCCGGGCCCTGAATCGTTCCCAGAGCCGCCATCACGCCCGCCGATAGGCCCATGCCGATCAGTCCGCTGACCACCGTCAAAAGAATTCCTTCCAGGAAGAACTGAAAAAGAATGTTGCCATTGGTTGCGCCCAGGGCTTTGCGGAGGCCGATCTCGCGGGTTCGTTCGGTCACCGAGACCAGCATGATGTTGATCACGCCAATCGCTCCCAAGGCCAGCGTGACCACGCCCACGCCGCCGAGAAACACGCTCATCGCGTCGAAGATAGCGCCAAACATTTCCGATTGCTTGATCGTGTCCCAGCCTTCGAAGGCGTCGTCGTCGCGATAGTCGAAGCCATGATTGCGGGCCACCACCTTGCGCACCTCTATGAACGCTTGCGCATGCTCCGCCCGCACGCGCGGCTGATAATTGATGAAACTGATCGCGCCCTTCTGCTGTTCCCACTTGAGCGGAAAATATTCGGCCATCACCCGATACGGAATGTATCCACGGGCGTTAGTGGAGTTGTCATCGCCCCGGCCGACCCGCTTGAGAGTTCCAATCACCTCGAAGCCGACCCCGTTGACTGTAATCGTCGCGCCCAGAGCCGGACGCCCCGTAAACAAATTGCGCGTCATCTCATCGCCCAGCACAATCACGTTGCGCTTCTGCGCGCCGTCCAGATCGTTGATCCACCGGCCCTGTTTAAGCGGGAGAAAGCGAATCTCACCGAACTGCGGTTCGATGCCCGTGATTTGACCGGCTGCGCTGGCAAATTCGCTGACGGCACGCAAGTCGTCCCGGGTCAGCACCGGCGACGCATTGCGGACGTAGGGCGCAGACCGGATATCGAGATAGTCCTGATAAGTCAGGACGTAGTTGCGCGCCGAGCGCATACTGCCTTCGACGACCGGCGCACGGCCCGGAAAAAGAAACATGATGTCCTTGCCGAATTCTTCCATCTCCCGCTTGTTGCCGGAGCGGAAGCCTTCCCCCAGACCGACCAGCAGCAATAGCGAGAAGATGCCCCATGCGATCCCAAACATGGTCAGGAATGACCGCAGTTTGTGTCCCCACAAAGTGCGGAAGATCTGCTCGAAAGTGTCGGCTAAGTTACGCATGGACTAAGCAATGGATCATTTTACATTTGTAAGGAGAGCAGGAGGATGGGAGTGCGGCAGCAGAGAGGGCTATGGCCTACTTGCCCTCCGGTGTGAACCTCCATATCGTTGAAACCAGACCTTCTCGGCTGGCGACGAAACCGCCGTCGTGGGTCCACGCCGCTGAATGCAGGTCGCTCACCCCGTCGCCCGCCAACCGCGTAATCCGACCCGATCGCAGGTCGAGCTGCGCCATGGGATTGAACCACGAGTCGGCGACGGTGAGCGACACGAGCATCTGGCCGTCGCCGCGAATCGTGCCGGGCGAGATAAAAAGGCCAAACAGCGGAGAAGCACGGTCGAGAGGAATCGCTCGTTCCGGGCCGCCCGTGGCTGGCAGTTCAAACAAGCGGATTTGCGAACTCTCGTTGCGCGCAACGACCAGCGTCCCACCCGAGGGATTTACCACTACCCAGTCGCCGGCGCAGATTTTACTCGGCTCGCCGCCACCGGCCGGAATTGACCACACCGATCCTCCCGCCGTGAAGTAGAGCGTCCCTCCATCCGGCGAAGCCGCCAGGGATTGAACAATGCCCTTGCCCGGCGAAATCCGGCCACTAACACGGCCATTGGAGGCGTCTGCGACGGCGATCGTCTCGTGGGGATCGGGTCCGATTACAAAAGCGATCCGGTTCCCGGCCACGGCAGTCATGGGCTCCGCGGTCTCCTCCGGCGTGTTGACTAACGGCACGGGATCCTTGCCGCGCTCCACCGCCATTAAGCGCGTGCGGCCGGAGACCTCCACCGGGATCACAGCGCGCCCATCCGTTAGTGCCACCACCATGTCCAACCAGGGAAGCTGGGGAAAGCTGGCGATCTTCACTGGTTGCCCCAGCGGTTGCGCCCCACGCGGCCCAAAGCTCAGCAACTCGTTGGGACGATCCACCAGGTTTACCAGGAAGCTCCCGTCGGAACTGGCATCGATGCTCCAGACATCGCTCGTCACGGTGAAGAGTTCCTGACCCGTGCCGCGCCCCTCCAGCGGAATGCGGACGATGCGCACCAGCGCCTTCGCGCGAAACGCGGCGACGACCGATCCTCCGTCCGGGGAAAGCGCGAAGGCGCGTAAGTCGGCATAATCCAGCCCAATCACTGGAATCGGGCGCGCCGATGCCGCAGCCAGATCGACTTCGAACAACGATAGCTTCTCGGCGCTCTTCCCGCTCATGTTTCCCAAGACAATCGCGCGTCGGCCGTCGCGCGAGATTCGAAGGGTTGAATAACCGGATAAGGCAACGATCTCTACGGGAAGTTCCTGCAATTTCCCCGTTTCCGGCCAAAAATGGAACAACTGCACTCGGCGTTGTTGGTTGATTCGCGAGACGAGCAGGGAACCATCGGGGAGAACTGCGGGATTATTGGCATTTTCCAGAACCAGATGTTCCTCGCCTCCCAGGAACGGCACGCTGAAAACCCCTTGCGGCACATCCATGGTACGGCTGAAATAGATGGTGCCACCATCAGGCGACCAGCACACGTAATCGGCCATGCCCTGGTCGCGCCGTCGCGTCAGCACGGTCCAGTTGCCGGATTCCGGCTTCATAACCGCCACCTGGGTATCCCCGTCAACCATGGCCAGGAATGCCAGCAGGTGGCCGTCCGGCGAGAGGCGCGGGATCAGCGCGATCTCCGGTCCTCCCAGGCGCACGGCGGACCATCGTGCCGCTGGCGGTTCGTGCGCGATCCACCGGGTCAGGACAAAGGTTGCTCCGACGGCGAACAGCAGCGCTGCAAGCAATAGCGATCCGCGGCGCGACGGCGCGGAAATAATTGGAGCCACTGCCGCCTCGCTGTGACTGTCACCTTGCGCGAGCGCGTGCAGTGCGAACCCGAGATCGCGCGCCGATTGGAACCGGTTGGCCGCATCTTTTTCCAGACAATGCGACACCACCTCCCGCACTCCGCCGGGCACGCTGCGCGGCAGATCCGGCGCATCCTGCTGCAGAATCGCCGTCATGGTCTCGACCGACGACTCGCCCTGGAAGGCGCGCTGCCCGCTCAGCATCTCGTGCAGCATCGCTCCGAAACTGAAAATGTCGCTCCGATGGTCTGCCTCTAGGCCACGCACCTGTTCCGGAGACATGTAACCCGCCGTCCCCATCACCACGCCCGGCTCGGTCCGCGCCGGCATGGTTTCATCCGCCGCCGCAGCCTGCGGGCCCCGTCTGCGCGCCAGTCCGAAATCGAGAATCTTCGCCCGGCCGTCTTTGGTCAGCAGGACATTGTCCGGTTTGAGATCGCGATGCACGATTCCGGCCGCGTGCGCTGCCGCGAGGCCGCTCGCAATCTGGGCGGCGATGTCCAGCGTCTTGCGTAGTCCGAACTTCGCTCCGCGCAGCGTCTCGCCGTCCACCAGCTCGCTCACCATGTACCCTTCGCCGACGTCGTACACCGCGACGATGTTGGGATGGTTGAGCGCTGCCACGGCCCGCGCTTCCTGCTCGAACCGCGCCCGCCGCGACGGGTCGCCAGCAACCTCCGAGGGCAGGATCTTAAGCGCAACGTCGCGCCCCAGGCGGGTGTCGTGCGCGCGGTACACCTCGCCCATGCCACCTGCACCGATGGGTGCAAGGATTTCATAGGGTCCCAAGCGAGTTCCGGGAGTCAGGGGCATGGCGTGTCGCACGATTGTACCTTGCTCTGGATAGGGTAAGTGGTCCCACGTAAAGGTAGTGGGGCAGTTTCATGCGGAGGCGAAAAAGAACTTCAACCACCAAGGGCACGAAGGTCCACGAAGGAACCCCAGCAACACGAAGGCCTTCGTGATACTTCGCCCCTGGTGGTTCAGGTTTAACCGATTGACCCACTACCTACGCAAAGGCCGGGTGCGCCGGTGTCTACGCGGCCTGATAAGCTGATGTTCGCGTGGATCAGCCATACGACGCCATCATCCTGGGAGCGGGCGCAGCCGGACTGATGTGTGCCATCGAGGCGGGACGCCGCGGACGGCGCGTGCTCGTCCTCGAACACGCCGAGCGCATTGGCAAGAAGATCCTGATCTCCGGCGGCGGACGTTGCAATTTCACCAACCTGCACACCTCGGCGGAGAATTTTCTCTCGGCGAACCCTCACTTTGTGAAATCGGCGCTGGCTCGATATACGCCGGCGGACTTTGTCTCTTTGGTTGAGAAGCACAAGATTCCCTACCACGAAAAGAAACTGGGCCAACTATTCTGCGACCGCTCGGCGAAGGAAATTACTGGAATGCTGGAACAGGAGTGCCGTGACGCGAGCGTCGAGATTAAGACCAACGCGACTGTTCGCGAAGCGCACAAACTCGACGCGTTCGTCGTACGCACCGATTCCCACGCCTTTCATGCTCCCTGCCTGGTCGTCGCAACGGGAGGACTGTCGATCCCAAAAATCGGGGCGACCTCATTCGGATATGATCTGGCCCGGCAGTTCGGACTGAAGATTCAGGAACCGCGTCCGGCGCTGGTTCCACTCGCTTTCAGCGACCCGGACAGCAAACGATGGAACGATCTGGCGGGCGTTTCCACCGAAGTGATCGCCTCGGTGCCAAGCAGCAAACAAACTTTTCGCGAAAACATGCTGTTCACGCACCGAGGAATCAGCGGCCCCGCCATTCTTCAGATCTCTTCTTACTGGGATACGGGAGAGCCCGTCTGCATGGACCTTGCGCCCGACCGCAATCTGATCGACGAACTCCATTCACGCGGAACCCGTGACGCCGCTTGTTGGAAATCTCTTCTTCGCGATGTGCTGCCTCGCCGGCTGGCCGACCGCTGGCTCGAAGTGCATCCGCTCGCCGGCATCTCCGACTCCACCCTTGCGGAAGCGGAGCGGCAACTCCACGAATGGAAGATTCTGCCGCAAGGCACCGAAGGATTTGGCAAAGCGGAAGTCACGGCCGGCGGCGCGGATACGGACGAACTCTCCGCCAAGACCATGGAAAGCAAGAAGGTTCCTGGCCTGTTCCTGATTGGAGAAGTAGTGGATGTCACGGGACAACTGGGCGGATTCAACTTCCAGTGGGCCTGGGCATCGGGCTTTTGCGCCGGCCAGGCGCTCGCGGATTCGTTCAGGAAAACTTCTTAACCGCCGGGACGCAGAGAGCACAGAGAAACTCTGGGGAAACAGAAGACCAATCCCAGATTTTTCTCTGTGCTCTCTGCGTCTCGGCGGTAAGACGATTTTTGGTTGCAGTCTAGCTGGTTAGCGTCTCGCCCAGGGGAGCGCCATCTTCCATGAACGGCATGCGGGCCACAATGGCGGCGGCCTGCTCCAACCACTTGAGATCTTTGTTGGTGAAGTCTGTACCCGCGAGGGAGAAGTCCAAGCCCTTACGCGAAACCTGGATTACGCCGATCACTTTTCCTTCGGGACGCGAAACAGGCACCGACATGATCTTCTGAATGGGCAACTGATCCGAGGCTGGGGTATCGTTGTCGGCGACGCCGAGCTTCACCGTCTCGAACAGGCTCACATGTTTCACACGCGCAAAGGTATTGGAAAGCAGAGACGTGCCGGTCGTCGCGGTGCGCGCAGCGACGGCCGAGCTCGACATCGGGATCACACCCGCGGCACGCAGTTGCGGCGGATATACAAATCGCAGACTGCCTTTTTCCAGGCGCAGCACCGCCACCTCGGTGCGAGACACGTCCAGTATCTGGGCGAGCTTCGCGCTCACTCTCTCCGGGCTAGGCGATTCCTCAAGCATCTTCTCCAGATCCTTGAGGCCGCTTTCGTGGTTTCTGGCCGGTTTCGCGGCGGCGCCTGAATTGCCTAGCGATGACATAAATGGTTACTCGGAGCCTCTGTTTATCCTGAAGTCACAGCGGTTCCCTGACAAGTTACCGTAGTACTTCGTTGCCGGAAAGCTGGCAATGGATGTGCGGCCAGCGTCAGCATTGGCGAGGCGCGGGATGTCCAATCGAGCAGATTTCCACAGGAAGAGAGTTTATACTTAAGGCATTGTCCATTACTCAACAGGTTCGGAAGAATTGAGAGAAGAACTGTATGCATTTCATTCATCAC
>JAYTFO010000133.1:0-4238 GCA_043734305.1 Acidobacteriota bacterium
CAACTTGCCGTTTTCCTTCTCCAGTTCCTTCAGTCGCTTCGCCTGGTCCATCTTCAACCCGCCGTATTCCTTGCGCCAGCGGTAGAACGTCTGCACTGTCATCTCGGCTTCCTTACAGGCTTGTGGGGTGGTCTTTCCATTGGCGATGCTCACTTCAACTTGCCGCAACATCGTCACAATCTGCGCTGGCTTGTACCTCTGGATAGGCATGACCCGCTTTTCCTCCAAGTGGATTCTCTCTCATTCCACCTGGTACAAATTTCCCCGGTCAGGTCATCTTCGGTTTCGCAACCCTGACTTCTGACTTCGGAAGGGGTGATGTGCTGAGCATCTTCTGAAGCAGACGGTCGAAGGCAACTTTCTGCACTTTTATGTCGGTTGGCATGGCCCTAATGGTAACGTCCTAAGTCAACTACTTAATCATATCAGGGGGGAGGGGGAGGGGTGGTCTGCGAATGAGTATTTCGAACTCAACTTGGAAGTGGCCAACCCAAGAATGGCTCAAGTGAGCGCTTATGGCGTGCTTCACCATCCGATGATCTTGCGCGGTGACACACCCGCGCGGGAAAAATTGACTTTTCCGCGTCCGACAGGCAAACTGCTCCATCGCCCGCTAACCGCTTTCCGGACAGCAGGATGACTCCGGCGGTTTCGCTGCCGGCGCGGCGAGTGAGACTCAGGAACTGTGCGCTCTATGTCTGGAAATCGCGTCTCCTATACGCTGGACTCTACGCTGGAGACGGTGAACAGTGCCGAAGAAACCGCCGGCCGCATGGCGACCGAGGCCGGTTTCAACGAAGAAGACGTCATGAGGATTTCCATGGCGGTGCGCGAAGCCGCCGTCAATGCGGTCATGCACGGGAACGCCTATAACCCGAGCAAAAAAGTGACTTTGGCGTTTGAACTGAACGCGCACGACCTGGTGATTTCGATTCGCGATCAGGGGCCCGGACTGGATGCCAGTAAGATTCCTGATCCACTGGCCCCTGAAAATTTGATGAAGACATCGGGACGCGGCATTTTCCTGATACGCTCTTTTATGGATGTGGTGGAGATCCACCCGTCCCAATCGGGCACAGAACTTAAAATGATCAAGCACGTCCACGGTTCCCCCGCGGACTCCAAGGAGGCTTCCCAGTGACCATGAAGTCCAGTACTCGTCAGGTGGATGGTGTGACCATCGTCGACCTTAGCGGCCGGATTACTCTCGGCGAAGGCAGCGTAGTCCTGCGCGATACGGTGCGCGACCTGCTTTCGAAGGGCCACAAAAAGATTCTGCTGAACCTCGGCGACGTCAATTACATCGACAGCTCAGGCATCGGCGAACTGGTCAGCGCGTTCACCACGTCCAAGAACCAGGGCGGCGAACTCAAGCTGCTGAATCTCACCAAGAAAGTCCACGACCTGCTGCAGATCACCAAGCTGTACACCGTCTTCGACGTGAAAGACGACGAAGCAGCAGCCGTAAAGGCCTTCAGCCAGTAGCAACCACAGTTCTCAAACATTTGGGATATGGCGGTCCGGATCGTACTCCCGGGCCGCCCGTTTCCCATTTTGGGGACCAAATCCTCAAATTTTCCGATTTATCTTTTGTCTTTCGCTGCTGCGGTCGCCACGCGACCTACAATCATTGCAACTGGAAAGAATTTCCCTTCGCCAGTTCGCTAATGACAACCAGCGTGCTTCGAGTGTTGGCGCTTGCGCTTTCCTCGATCGCCGTCCCAGCCTCTGCCGAGTGTGTTCCCTTCTCGGACGCGCACCAGCACATCGGAAAAACTCAGTGCGTCAGCGGTACGATTTTCAACATCAACGAGGGCACTCAGGGAGTGACGTTCCTCGACTTCTGCGAGAAGTTCGAAACCTGCCCATTCACGGTGGTGGTGTTCGCGGACGATCTAAAGCACGTTGGCGATGTGCGGCAACTCAAAGGCCGAGCGATTGAAGTCAATGGAACCGTGCAGGACTACGACGGCCGCGCCGAAATCATCCTGCGCCATCCTCACCAACTCGGCAAAGATGCCGCCCTCGTGCCTCCTCTTCCCAAAGACTACGACGTGGAGCGGCACGGCAAGTACAGCCCGGGAAAATTCAAAGCTCCCAAGAAGAAGACCAAGAACACGCACCACAAGCAGGGACGCGGCGTGGGAATTGAAGATCCAGAAGTGCCGTAGCTGTGTGGAGCACGGGAAACTTGGCCGACGGCTGCACCGCAGCGGCTAAAGCCGCGATCTGCTGGCGGAACTTACGGCGCGTCTGAAGGCGCGCCCTTTCAAAACACTTCTAGCCGCGGCGCGAATTTCCCTTAGGATGCCTTGCTGCTGCTGATTACGTGGAGCTTCACGGCCTTCCCGTTCGCGCGCTTTACGGTAAGGGTCTTGCCTGCTACTTTGGCCTGCACATCTTTTCCCTGCGTCCACTCAAGATCATGATCCGCGGGAGTCTCCGCACCGCAAACGTAGACGGTGTCGCCCAATTGGATACTCAAATGATACTTCTGCTTGTTGGAAGGCGTGGGCGCGTCGTGTGACCCATACCTGAGCCGGACTCCACCTTTTCGACGGCTACAACTTTGCCGGTTTTAAAATCAGATCCCTGGGCAAACGACACCGCCGAAACCGCTAAAAACGATGCCAACAAGGCAAACAAAACTAGCCTCTTCATTGAGGTTCTCCGAAAGAATGTGAGTTTGGTAATCGAAAAAAATATACCATCTCGTCTTCGGCAAAGACGACCGTCAGGAAGAAATTTACCTGATCTTAACAATGCGCGGATCGAGCGTCTTCTGGCAACACCGCTCACACCATTCCCTTACGCAGCTCATCGAGCGGATACCTCGTGCCGCGCCACACGATGCCATCGTTCGAAAGCGTGTGGAACATCGAGCGCAGAAGTGTGTAAATAAAAAAGGCGGTCGCCACGGGATGCAAGAAGAAATAGTAGGGCCGTACGTCGGAGTAAGGCGACATCCCGAAGTAGATGGCAAGGATGGAAGCCAGGGCAATCCCGTAAGGGGCACGTATCCATCCATGGGCCAGCCACACGCCCAGGAACGGGCCCAGATTCAAGAAGCCAACCAGTACCACCGCACCTAACATTCGCCACCACTGAAAGGACATCAGGGCGAAGAAATTCTTCGTGAGATTATTCACGATTCCCAAAGCTCCCACGGCCCAACGCAGTGAGATCAGATCTTCTCCGAACACGACGCGGGGTTTGAAGCCTGCATTCTTGATGACCTTGCCGAGCTTCATGTCATCGATGACTTCCATGCGAAGCGCGCAATACGTCCCGACCGCGTCGTAGGTCGAGCGCCGAACGAGGTTGAACGCGCCCACTCCCAGATGATCATCAGCGTTCGGATCGGCGACCTTCCAGGGACGATGTCCGAAGATGAACAACGTCTGGAAAAACGCCATCATCATGCGCTCCCCCGGAAGCTTCATGATCATGCGCGGCATCAGGACGACGTGGTCGGCCTTCGCCGCCTCGGCGTAGGCGATCGCGCGGCGCAGCGTGTCGGGCTTGAAGAGGACGTCGGCATCGGTAAACAGAATCCAATCGCCGGTTGACTGATTGCTGGCGGTCCACATGGCGTGCGTCTTACCCAGCCAGCCCGGAGGCAGTTCTTTTACGTGAATGACTTTCAGCTTTCCTCGAGCTTCGGATCGGGCTGCGACTTCGTCCATGCGCGCGCCGGTGGAATCCGTGGAGCGATCATTGACGGCGACCACTTCATAGTTGGAATACTCGAGGGCGAGCAAACGTGTGAGAGTCTCAGCGATGTGCTCTTCTTCATTGCGAGCGGGGACAATAATGCTGACGCGCGAATCGGAAGGCGGTTGGCGATCCCATTCCGTCCGGGCAATGTCGGCGACGTGTGGCATCCCGATCGCGGCATCGACAATGCGGGAGAACCAGGCCAACGCCAGAAGTGCTCCCGCGATCCAGAGAATGTAATGCATCCGGTCTAGAACCGTGACCGCGATGTGATGACCGCAGTCCGATGATATGTAGCGCCGGCATCTTGCCGGCTGTCGCGACGGCGGGACGCCGTCGCATGTGGGGGCGAGGACGCCCCCACGACAGCCGCCGAGACGGCGGCGCTACTGTCAAGGTTTTGTGCCGAGGGAAAGCCTAGCAAACCGTAAGATTCATGCGGACGCACCACTAGGTAGTCCCTGCTTCGGTGGAAGCGCCGCTCGCGCGAATTGCGGGCGCGTATTTCATTCCACTAAACA
>JAYTFO010000134.1:0-2542 GCA_043734305.1 Acidobacteriota bacterium
GCCGGTGTTGAGGCGGACGTACTGGTCTTTCGCGACGGTGAACTCGCCTTTCGAGTCCTGGAGGTAACGGCGGTAGAGATCGTGATCGATGCTCATCCGGTCCGGGCTGGTGAAACGCCAGCCCTGTTGCAGAAATTGTCCGCGGGTGGCGGCGTCCTTGATGTCGGTGGCGAGTTCGAAGGTCTCGCCGCTGCGCGCGGAGTCTTCGACGTACCAGACTTCGTGCCCGAGCCGGAGGAGTCCGACGATGTAATGGATGTGCTGCCAGACCACGCCCGCGATCGGGCAACTGGCCATGAAGCCCATGACGACGATGCGTTTGCGATTCATCGCCTGATCCTACCGCACCCGCTTGCCGCCGCGGCAAACAAAACCGCACTGGAGGCGTTTTCAATTGTGGGGTGCCAGCGACTCCCTATGCTCGCTTTTCATGCAAACGGAGAAGGCTCTCTATTTTCGAGAACAGTTCCGGCAGGCTCGTGAGGCGGCTCAACGGGACGCCGAGAATTTTGGCCCCATAGTTTTCGCGTTGGAACGACTTGGGGCGTTTTTGAGAAAAGGGCGAGGTAGAGGCATGTGGGAACTCCGGAAACATCTTGCTGAACTAGCACAGACGTCCCCGCTGGCAGAAATCGGGGAACTGCATCGCGCATACCATGTTCCTTTCCCAATACTCTTTGACCTAGTTCGGCGAGAGAGAAACTCCGCAATGCACGAAGGAGTGTTCGCTCGACACCTGACACAGAACGCCATTCAAATGTCGATCATTCTCGAAGATGCACTAGCCCAATACATCCCAATGAACCACGTCAGCAATTTTATGGTGCGGAACCCCGTCTGTGCGGAAACTTGGCAGCCATTGAGCTTCATGCGGCAGAGCATGCTGGCGAATTCGTTTAGTTTTCTTCCAGTGAAACACAGCGATGGAGGTCGCTGGAGTTTAGTTTCTGATCTTGCCATCGCGGGCTATCTCCGCGGCGAGAACCGCAGAAGCAGGTTGGCGCAAACTTTAGGAGAAGCCATTGAAGGCGGTCTAAAGGTGCCTGATGCGCTTACGATCCGTGCGGATACAGACGTAGATACCGTCTTGAATAAGATGACCGCCGAGCCGTTCGGGCATGTCCTTCTCGTGACAGATGAAAGCAACCAGCACTTGCTGGGAATCGTCACTCCATTTGATCTGCTGTAATCTTCGACCTTCTAAGTCTGGAGACGACCGGCAAACTCAATCTACGGCCCGTATCCGAAAAGCAGCACGACGGATTCACGGCACTGCTCGACGACGGTTTCGACTTTGTCGGAGGGGTTGACCTGTCTTTCATGGACAAGTTTTTCGTTGTAGGGAGCCAGTAGCTGCAAGGCCGGTGCGCTCTTCACCGCGTAGTTTACGTTCTGCGAGAGATCGCCTGTGAACTTGGCCGCCTTGATCGCGTTGAGTTTGGCGACAATTATGCCAATCACATTTCCGGCTTCGTCGAAGAGTGGGCCGCCGGAATTGCCGGGCTGAACCGGGACACTGATCTGCCATTGCCTAGGATCATCCTGGAGTCCAGCAAGACTGCTGATTTCACCGCGGGTCATCTTTGGGCTGACTCCTTGTAACTCGACGTTCGGAAAGCCAATCGTGAAGACTGCTTGCCCGAGCTTCACATCGCGGGGGGCCTTTACGGGGGCCGCCTGAAAATTTCCATCGCACTTTATGAGCGCTACGTCGTTCTTCGTATCAATATTTACCAAGCGCCCCGGCTTAACTCCGTGCGAGGTTTGTACCTGTATGGACGAAACGCCCTTGACCACATGGGCGGCAGTCAGAATTAGTCCGTCCGTGGTAACGAATACTCCAGTGCCCGATTGAATTGGCGTGAGTGTTGCGTCGCGGTTAGCCCCCTCCGATTGTTCGGGCTGCATATTCCGCTTACTGTTCGCCTTTGCCGCTTGGATGCTTTTGAGGATTTCTTTGCTCCGCTGTTGAGCCAGTAATGACACCTGTTGACCGAGGCGCTTTTCCGCATCTGTTATTGAACTGCTCGCACCCAGAAATCCTGATGCACCAACAACATAAAACCATGCCAGCGCTTCGATTTCGTTTTTCGGAACACCGCGACCATCCGCATAGCAGCCTGCGAGGTGATACTGCGCCTCAGTAACTCCCAACTCGGCAGCCTTGTGAAGCCATTTGACCGCCTCTACAGCGTCTTTGGATACTCCGTCGCCCTCTTCATACGTGATTCCAATGGCGGACTGTGCTTTGCCATTTCCTTGTTCGGCCGCTTTGCGCCACCATTTTTCTGCCTCGACAGAATCTTTCAGGGCGACCGATGACCATTGATATATTGTCCCGAGTTCATATTGCGCGTCTGCATTTCCCGTCTCGGCGGCCTTACGAAACCATTTGGCAGCTTCTGCGGCATCCCTCGCCATTCCATCTCCCCTATTATACATGCCTCCGAGTTCATACTGCGCGCCTGCGTCTCCCTGTTCTGCTGCTTTTCGCAGCTTCTCATACTTTGAAGCGATCGCTTTTTTCTCGGTTCGAGCCTTT
>JAYTFO010000135.1:0-12268 GCA_043734305.1 Acidobacteriota bacterium
TTTCCCACCTCCCCACACCCCCGGCGGCTACTGCGGACAAATGTTCAACAAGGCGTTACACTAACACTCCACTTGGTACAAAAGATCGGTCAGGTCACCGTGCGTTCCTGATGAATCACCTCTACCACCATCGCGGACAGTTATCCGTGTATCTGCGGCTGTTGGATGTTCCCGTTCCGCACATCTACGGCCCCAGCGCGGACGATAATCCATTCGCGAAAGCCGCGTAGAAGCGTTGCCACCGATCTGCCCCGCTCGCCAGAGCGGGGCTTTCACTTGAATCCCACGCAATTTTCCGCAAAGACATTCCGTCCTTCTGTTGTTCTTAAAGGTATTGGGTGGCGCAGGGGTCCAACGCTGCGCGTGCGAGAACTAGCTTCTTTGAATCGCGGGCTTCTATTTCTCGAGGTTTGCTAAATGCAAAATCTTAACTGTCGCACCCGACTTACTGTCCGATCGCATCGAGTATCGCGCCATTGATCGCATACACGGTTCCGTCGCTGCCGATCACGGTCGGCGTGTAGGCTTCGCCGATGCCCGTCGTCAGTTGAATCGATTGGGACAACGTATTGGTCGTCAGATCCCAGCGATAGAGTTTGCCGTCTTCGCTGTTCACCATCACGGATTTGGTGGCTGGATCGATCGCGGCCGTATTGATGCACCACTCGCGGACCGCTCCCGGAACATTGGGGAACTGCGGATCCGGCGTTACACCCAGAGCTGTCAGAACTTCCTTCATCACCAGTGTCCCGACAAGGACTGGATCGTGCTCGGTGGCGTTCGGATCGAGAATTGCCACGCGATTGTGGCCGTCGCCTCCGGCTCCTGCGTAGTTATTGTACTTAGTCATCAGCAAGTAACTCGATGTGCCCTGATAACTGGCGACCATCGAGGCTGGTACGATCGAAGCAGTATCATCCCATCCAAAACTGCCAGGAATCTTCTTCTGCGAGAGATCGCTGTTGAAATGCAGAAGCCAGCCGCGGTCGTTGTGACTGGGAAACGGATTCTCGATCACGCCAAAGTAGACATCGCCTTCCGGTCCCACGGTGGGAGCGGCGCTGCTGGCGTCAAAAATAATCGCGTCAAGACCGGACGACGGATCTTTCAATCGCACACGGTTCACGACCGCAAGCGTCGTGCTGTTGAGTGCTAACAAGTAACCGTAACCTGCATTCGCGTTCGTAGTGGCGAGATACAAAGTGTTTCCATCATTCGATAGTGCGGGAGCGCAGCTCATCGCCACGTTAGTAACACTGGAATCTCCGCTGAGCGAAGCCGCCGAGATCCAGGTGCCTGTGCCGTTGGCCGCGATTCGCGCCAGTCCGCTCTGGAGACCGATCGGGGTCGGCCCCAGTACCACAAACCCGAAATAGAGGTTGCCGGCGGCGTCTGTGGTTAAAGGAGTATTGATCAGTACGTTCTGCTGATACACCGTGGGGTTCTTGGAATAGTTATTCTTTCCATAAAACACCAGGTGAGAGACCGTGCCTCTGGTCTGGTCAGGAGTCTGCCGCGCCGTCACGCGGCCAGCAAAGTCGGGCACAAACAATTGGTTGTTTGAAATCGTGGGCCCGATCGCTGGCAGAAATGTTGCGCTGGGAACCTGATACTTGGTGGCCTGCGTCCACATTTTTCTGCCGGTGGCGCCATTGTGAGCCTCGATGCGGAAGCCTGTCGTGGTTTTCACCGGCACCATGACAGTGTTCGCAGCCGTCACGAGCGGCGAGCCGTAATGGATGAATATCTCTCCTTGCGGAGGAGCCAAGTCGACCGGCACATGCCAGTGAATCCTGGTGAGCGGCTGCGCGGCAACGGAAGAAACTGCGGTGTGTTGTTCGTCATGCGAATGCGTGAGCCACGCGCCCACTTGCGCGCTGACATTCGTCGCGAAAGAAAAAAAGCTGACCGCAAGTAAGAAAAAACAGCCTATAGATCGCTTCAACACTGACTGGTACGTCATGAGCCTCTCCGTCGCTTCAGGCTCTGGACGCCGAAACCCGAGCCCTGCAGCGACTAGCAGCATAACAGGGAAGCGGTCGACGACGCGCTCCGTTACGCACTTTCCCTGGGAGTCCTCGACGCCTTCATTATCGGCGCCGAGAGCCGGAAGGAACAAGAAGACTTGATCCGCCGCGTGGCGGCCGCGTAGGCCCTGTGGATTACTCCGTGCCCCAGTGTCCTCTGTGGTTCATGCTTTTCCTCGGACACCTAAGCGAGTTGCTCTTGCAATACTCAGCCGTACACCTCACGGCCCAACCACCAGCGTCACCGCCCTGCGTGCCACCTGAAACGCCCCGTCCCGCGCGCCCACCCAGAAGCTGTAACTCCCCGTGCTTGCCGGAGCAAACGTCACCAGAGACGCGTTTTTTGGACTATGTCCGGCAACGTCCACTCCAGTCTGCGTACATGAAAAACTATTTCCGCTTAGCGCCGAGACCACGCATGTCCCATTGAAAGATCCATCGTTCGCCTGAGTGCCAGTCCCATTCACGAACCCGCTCAGCACGATGGTTTGGTTCACTTGCCACGTTCCGGCAACAATCGTCTGCTGCGCAGCGAAAGTCGAGACATTGGACGCTCTTGAAACTGTCCCAACGATAAACGGCCCGTTGACCACGCCGCCGCGTCCCATGATGATTCCAGCCGTCGCCGGAAACGATCCGCAATTTCCTCCGCACTGTGCCGGATCAGTTTCCACCCACCATGCTTTGTACGGTGACGCCCCCGCGGATGCCTGCAGCGCAGCCTGATACGCCGTTCCCACCACCGCACCAGGAAGTGACGACGTTGTGATCGTCAACGTTGGGTAAAACGTTGTCCCGTGCACACCTAGCGTTAACTGCGCAATCACCGTTAGGTCGGCTCCCGGGCTCTGGCCACTCGCGGCGCGCGATACCGCATCGCTAGCGGAATTCAGGTACGTCGAACTCGTCACCGAAAAATTGCCGGTTCGCCCCGTACCCCAGCTCGAAAACACACCCGTGAATGCCGTGCCATCCAGGATGCAACTCGCCGTCCCGCTTACGCCGCAGTTTGTGTTACTGGTCGCGGGATACGGATCATCCGGACTGCCGCTGCCGGCGAGACTGGTGCCGAGGATATTTTCCCGAAACGTCCACAGGCAATCGTTGAGATCGCGCACTGCGAGCGCATCTCCCGCTGCCGCCGCTGCCGTGAGCGTGAAACTGGTCGACGTGAAGCTGGAGTTGATCGCCTTGTACTGCCCGTTCAAAGTCACCATGTAGGAAATGAGCGCTGGCGTGAAGGTGAAACTGGAGAGGTTGCCGGCCAGGACAATGCCAGCCGGGGCTTGCGCCGTGTAATACGCATGGCAGCTGTCAGTCGCATAAGTATTGGCGAGGCCAGCCGCCCCGCCGATGCCCTTCGTGACAATCGATCCCGAGCCGTGAGAGATGATCCACGGCGCGGGCGCGATGTTGTCATGAATATTCAGACTACGCAAATAACTTATATCCGTGCGATCCACTTGCGTTCCCAGGCCGCCGAAGCCGGAATTGTTTCCCGTCTCAACCGCGCAGGTGTTGTGCCCAATCTCCACGGTATCGATCGAACGCTGCGTGTTCGAGGAAATCACCGCGCATGCACTCTCCTGGTAGTTAGTGCTGCCGTTCGACATCTCCCGCGAAAGCCCGTGCAACAACGTGTCGCGGATCGTCACCCGATCCATTCCTGCCGCCTCGTCATGGCAGTGCGAGGACAACCCTGAGTTGATTTCAAAACCGTTCGTCGTGTTATAGATTTCGTTGTAGCGCCAGACGATATTCTCCGCCTTGCAGGTAGGACAACCGCCGGGCACGCAGGCGTTGGCACCAACCCCAGTACCGATGGGCGGAATCGAGGTCATCCGCGCGTGGTCGGTGAGGTTCATACCGCTCTGGTCGCAGCCATTCGTTCCATTGCAAAAGATGTAGTCGATGTTGTTGTCGCTGCGGCCAACGTCAGAAATTTCCAGCACGCAGCCTCCCGGTGGGCAGTTAGCGGCGTCCCCCGGACTCCCATTGTTATGCGTGAAACTGTGAGAATCTGCGGCCAGTATCACGCTCGTCGTGCCGTCGAAAGTCACCAACATCAACTGGTTGTTGTTTTGGTTTCCGGGGTTCATCAACAACGCGTATCCGACTTGATCGGACTGGCAGCCCTGCCACGAGTTCTCGAAGTAATTCCCTTCCACCAGGGCGTAGGTCATGTTCTTGTACTCGCCCAGGTTTTTCGTGACGACGTTGTTATAGACCGAGCAGGTTTCGATGGGCACCATCCACACAAGGGGCTTCATCACATGATTGCTGCGCGCTTCAAAGTCCTTCGGGTTGACTGTAGATGGACCCAATGCGCCGCCGCCGAAGAGCCACGTTTCCCCTGAAGTCGCCAGTAAATTGTTGTAGACCTTCAACGGACCATTCGCAAATGATCCCGTACCGCCGCCGATGGCATGCGAATCAACGCAGGCCGAATTGCAGTAAGTGTCGTAGATCCACGAGTTGACCACCGCAATCCACTGCGAGTTCTTCGTGGACACCCCGTCCTGAGTCTCTGCATTGGTTGATGTGGAGAGATTCCACGGCTGCCCGTGGATGATTGAGCGGTCGAAAACTATATGGTTCGTGCCAAGCGTCGAGTTATCGGCCGCGAGTTCAACAATCCCGGCACCCATCTTCGTTTCCGGAACTTTCGTGAACTCGATCCCGATAAACCGATAGTGGTTCGCTCCGGAAGCAAACGTCGCAGCGGGCTGGTTCGTGGAACTGCTCGTGATCTGTGCGCTCAATACGGTCGGGTACGAAGCACACGAATAGTCGGGATATCCTGGATTGTTGCGCCCATTGATCGCATCATTAGAGATCCCCGCGCTGCACGGCGACGCCCGAACACCCTCAGCCGGAAAGTTCCCATTGCTCACGCCCGATGATTTCACCGTGATCCAGTGGCCGCCATCGCAGGCTGGCGCGGGAAACGCAGGCCGCGTGTAAGCCGCGCCTGCCGTGAGTACGATCGTGTCTCCGCATTGCACGGTGGCCAGCGCGGCGTTCAGCGCAATCGTGTCCGCAGGCGTGTAGGTCGTTGCCGCCCCGCCTCCGATGTGAGTGCCGCCAGGCGTGGACGACAGCGCAGTGTTCACGCACCGAGTTGGAAGCAACGCGACACCATCGGTCGCGCCCCACGTCGGAGAGCCCTCCGTCAATTCAGTCGCTCCCGCCGGGCAGTAGAAATTTTCCCCTGCCTCCGCCGGACCTTGTCCCTGTACGCGGGAAATGCCATTGCCCGAATACTTTCCCCCGCTAAACGTCGCCTGCCCCCATGCCGATACACACAACAGCGAGACCGCTGCTAGTCTGATGATTGCGACCCTCATTGTTCTTTGCGTCCTTTGCGCTACCTTTGCGTCCCTTTGCGGTTAAGGGCTTTTTCTTAGCAACGCGAATCCAGGGCGTTCCGGCTACCAGCCCCGGATGGGCCCGCTGTCTGTGAAGCACTTGCGCCCCGGCGAAGGCCGCTCCAAAACTCACGCTGCCCCCGCCTTCGCTATAATGTTGTTTGCTCACGCCCCGCCGTTCGCGTGGGGTTTTTCTCGGGAAGGAAGCTATGCCGACTGACGTTGTTATGCCCCAAATGGGCGAATCGATTTTCGAAGGAACCATCACCAAGTGGCTGAAGAAGGCCGGTGAAAAAGTTCAGCGCGACGAGCCTCTATTCGAAATCTCCACCGACAAAGTGGACGCTGAAATCCCCGCCCCCGCCACCGGTGTTCTCCAGGAAATCAAAGTTGCCGAAGGCAGCACCGTCCAGGTGAACACCGTAGTCGGCGTAATCGGCGACGGCGATGGCGCTGGCGCCGCAGTTCCCGCTCCCGCAAAGGCCGCCGCCCCTGCTGCCAGCGCGCCCGCGCCACCGAAAAAAGAAGCGCAAGCCCCAGCACCGCCGCCCGCCGCCGCGCCCGCAGCTTCGGGGGAAGATGAATCCGATGTCCGATCGTCACCACTGGTTCGTAAACTTGCTCGCGAACACAACGTCGATCTGAATCAGGTTTCGGGTACCGGAACCGGCGGCCGCGTCACCAAACAGGACGTCCTCGATTTCGTTGAGCACCGTACATCCGCGCCGGCCCCTGCGCCCGCAGGCCGTCCCGCAGCTCCAACTGCTCCCGCCGCGATCCCCGGCGACCTCGTCCCCATGAGCCAGATGCGCCGCATCATCGCCCAGCGCATGATCGAGTCCCGCCGCACCAGCGCTCATGTCCACTGCATGTTTGAAGTGGACATGACCCGCATCGTCAACCTGCGCAACAAACTAAAAAACAGTTTCGAGCAACGTAACGGCGCCCGTCTCACCTTCATGCCGTTCTTTGTGCGTGCCGCCATCATCGCTCTACAGCAGTACCCGATCGCAAACGCCTCCCTCGATGGCGACAACATCCGCTACCATCGCCACGTCAATGCCGGCATCGCCGTCGCACTCGACAACGGACTGATCGTCCCCGTCCTCAAGAACGCCGACGAACTCAACTTCCTCGGCCTGCAGCGCGGTATCACCGATCTCGGCGAACGCGCTCGTACCAAGAAACTCATGCCCGCCGACGTCGAAGGTGCAACCTTCACCATCACCAATCCCGGACAATTCGGCGCCGTCTTCGGTCTCCCCATCATCAACCAACCCAACGTCGCCATCATGGGTGTTGGGGGAATCACGAAGCAGCCCCTCGTCATTACCGACAAAGACGGCGCCGACTCCATCGCCATTCGTTCCGTCGTCCACCTTACTCTTGGCTACGACCACCGCATTATCGACGGAGCCGTCGCCGACCAATTCATGGTCGTAGTAAAGAAGGCCCTGGAAAATTGGAGCGAAGAAGTAGGCTAATTAGCCATCAGATCAAAACTTGCAACCTGACAACTAACAGCTGGCAACCGGCAACTGCTCTACTCACCACTTCGTCGTCACCCGCAGTCCCTCTAGTTGCGCATACGTGACCGGAGTTCCCTGTACTGCCAGCAGGCTTGCCACCGCCGCTTCAATGTTCGCGATCAACTCCGGAGCCGCTCCTCCAACCTTGGCCGACGCGAGAACGGACTGAAGCAGTGTAAGCACCAGGCTGATTAACGTTGCCGCGCCCATTAGAGAGCTCCTTTTATTTGAAGTGTCAATGTTGCAGCGTTAGCAATGGCTGCCTGCAAAGTGCCTTGAGCCGATTTGATCGGAACACACGCCGCTGTCGGGTCCGTCGGCGCAGGTGTTACCGCCCATCCGCAGTAAGTCTCGATTGCAGTGATAAGAACGTTCTCTCCAGAGACGCCCCGGTTGATAACCCGGCAGATTTCCTGCGTCGGATTCGTTGTGCAGCTTGCCTGGTACTTGGTTTGCGCCGCAATAATCGAACCCGAGAGCGCGGCGACTGTATTCCGAGCCTGACTCTCCAACGGAGAGCATCCCAGCGTCGGCAGCACACAAAAGACAACTACGAGCACCTTTTTCTTGAACCCAAATGACATTTGATTTCCTCGTATGTAAACTTCAGCTTTCTGGTTACGACTTGCTCGCCCGTGACCAACCGGACGCGTTCAGACACTCCACCGTCCCGTCGATCACCTTTGACAACCCCGCCTTGAACTTCTCCTCATCCACGATCTCCCGCTTCTCGACCGCCTCTCCCAATTGCAGAGCCGCGGCCACGAAAGAAATTGCCGACTCTTTTTTCTCCTGCCCGGATCGCGTTCCAAACAAACCTTCGATCCCGTTTACCAATGCCGGTACAAACGCGATCCCCTGCAATAACTTCTGCAAGAAGTTCATCTCTTACTCTCCTTATCGGTTGGTCAGAAGGGAAGGGCACGAGTTTACTCGTGCCACTAAGTTGTTTGAGTGGCCTGCGCTTTAGCGCCCGAGGTGTGCTTCACTCGCCTGCGAGGAATTTGTCTGCATCTCACAGCGGATAATCCACATGGAGCCCCGCCGAATACCGCGAATACTTCGGCGGCGAACTCCCGTCAAACCTCCGCAGGAAAAAGTCCTGCACCCGCCCGTACCGTGTCACCGTGAATCCCTGCGACGTGAACCGGCCCACCAGATTGCGATCATTGTTTGGCCCCCAGGCCGCGTCCGTCCGCCGCACTTCAATTCCTTCTCCCACTCCCGGACTGAATCCCGCATCCATCGTCACCGTGGTCGACGTCACATTGGTGACCACCGCCCCCGAAAGATCGGGCAAAAAGCTCGTCCCGATCGCTGACTTATCCACCACCGTAAGCGTACTCACCGGTTGCGCCGAAGCCGAACCGAACGTGAAGTCCAGCGCCGGATCTCCCGCATCCACAAACCGTAGCGTATAACGGCTGTTCTCTCCCGCAAGATCCGCGATCTCGACATCCACTTCTTTCACCACTCCCGTGAACACCGCTGCCCGCGACGGCACATTTACATCCAGCCCATCCCCCGGAAAAATGTCCGCCGCCCCACCCGGCAGGAACGGACTCCACGCCCGATACTCTCCGCTCCATCCCGGCCCCGGATCGTCCAGCAGCGCCAGCGCCGCTGTCTCGCAATCCGCCGACGTTCGCGGAGCCGGCATCGCAATGTGACGCACTCCCCCGCGCACTCCATTGTCGGCGCCAAACTGATGAGCCACGATGTTCGCCGTATCCACCACTCGTGCCCGCGCTCGCCCATTGCCGCGATAGGTCACCTCAATCGTCTCGTTCGCCAACGGCGCATACTGCGGATAGAACTGCAGCGCCGGTCCCGCCGAAACCCGGCAGTCCGCTCCATCCAACAAGCTGCCCGACCGTCGCGTTCGCGCGTTCTGTTGCGGAGCCGCGCTCCGCACCAATGCGTCCACCGCCAGTGACACGCGTGTGAAAGCCACCGAGCACTGCATCGCCCCCGCATTGATCAGCGCATAAGTCGCGAACCCCGGTGGATTCGAAAGCAATCCATCCAACAACACAATCGCCGGTGCGACCTGGCTCCCCGGATTTGCTGGATCAATGTCATGCACCTCCAGCACCACGCGCACATCGCTCCCCGACGCATCACCACCTCGCCCCGCTCCGGCCGCATGCGTCCCCGAATGGAACACTTGGCCCATCCGATACACTTCGGTCGCGAACACCCGCGTCGTGAATACGTACCGATGTCCCGTCTGCGTCGTCAGCACCGTACCTGTCACCGCGCCCTGCACCAAAGCCTGGATTCTCGTGCTCGCTCCTGACACCGTCAGTCGGAAACCCGCCACACACGTCGCGATCCCCACCGCCCCCGCATACAGCCCGCCGATCACTCCATTCGACGCCGCATTGAACACCACATCGCCGTGCTGCAATACCACCGCTCCCCCAAGTTCGACCCTCTCGACGAACTCCAGCCGCGTCTGCCCGTCCACGCCCGTCCCGCCCGCCACTTGCAGCTTGCCCCCGCTCACTCCAATCACTCCCAGCGGATCAATCTCTTTCCACACGGCCGGATCCAGATGTGCGTACTCTTCGTCCACAATCGTTCGATTGCCCCGCGTGAACGGATTCTGCGAAAGGTAGAACTTCGTCGTGAAACCATCTCCCACAAAATAGTCCCGCACGTGCGCGTTCGGTTCCACCAGCCCAAACACCGCGACATCGTTGAGTGTCCGATCCTCGCCCCGCAGCGCCAGATCGCCCGGCGCGAACTCCGCCGCCTGCTCGTCCAGTCCGTAGATGGTTTCCGCCAACCTCGCCAGCCGCAGATTCGCTCCGTCTGTCCGATAGCCGCATCTCGCCAGCAGCGCGATCTCCGCCGCCGACGCACTCCATTTCTTAGCCGAACTCACCCGGTAATACGGAATCACATCGCCCGCTTCCACTCCGGAGTAGTCCGCCCATCCCGGCATGGTTTCTTCGCTCAATTGCCGGAGCGCCTCACCCGCGCTCCGGGCCACGAAAGGGGAGCGCGACGGTGGCGCTTTTTTGTCCAGCAATATCTCGTCGCTCAGCACAACCATTTCATAACGGTACAACGGGCCCCGCTCCCCCCAGCCCAGGTACTGATAAGTCGGGCTGCCCACAACATATCCCGCAAACACATCACTCCCATTCATGCGCCCCAGCGTGACTCGAGCCCCCGCCACCGGAACCACAAAACTTTCCTCTCCTGCCACCAGGCTCAACCGCAGCTCCACCGGACTATTTAGCTTGCGCAACACTCGTGGACTTTTTGCCCCATCCAGGAACGCCGTATAGTCCAGCGCCCCCCGGCCATCCAGGTTGTCGATCATTATCTTCATGACTTGATGTGGGTTCCCCTGTGTCCCCTGTGGTTAAGCCTTTGATCTCGCTTCCTCCGCGAAATTCTCGCCGGAGAAGTTTCACGCCCGCTCCCTAGTACACCGCCGCCCCGCTCGCCGGGATATAGCTCCGATAGCACAGCACCACGGCGCCATCGTTATCGTCGACGGTAGGCAACGCCGCAAACGCCGCTCGCAGCGCCAGCATCCCCGCCGGCTTCTCAATCTCCACCCTGTGCTCACGCTCCCATGCTGCTCCCGCCGTGCAAGGACTCAATCGCGGATAATAAAAACACACTCGTCCGCCCGATTCCTCTTCCTCCACGAACAATCCCGACCACTGCTGAAGAAACGCACCACCCTCGCGATCCACGAACGCGATCACCTTCTGCACCGCTGCTCCGGCCGCCGGCGTTCCTCCCGGTAAAGCCTGCGCCAGCAAAAGCGAAGTTGCCGTCTTCTGCGCAACCCGGGCGACATTGAACGTAACTCTTCTTACATAATTAGCATCCTGACGCACGTCCTGCGGATTTTTTACATATGCCGCTGCGATACCGGAACCCACGTATCCAGTTTGCTGCGCGTAATCCAGATCGCACGCCACCAGATCTCCCGGATCGAATCCGTCCACCGCTCCCGCGCCCAGCACCAATTCTCCGCTCGACGACCCTGCCAGCAAAGCGACCGCCCCCACCGCAATCCCGCCCGATCCCAACCGTGAAGCGCTCGGATCGCTCGCCAGCACATTCATATGCTCCGCGCCCCCGGCCAGGGCCATCTGTAGCTTGCCCCAGTCCCGGAACTCAAACTCGATCCTTGCCCCCAACCCGTTTCGCGCTTGCGCCGTCACCGCGTTCGCCGTCCCGCTCGGCAGTCCCTCGATATGCGTTGTACTGGACCTACGAAATTCGTCGATCCATCCTAAGTCGATCCACGGCGAGGTCGGAGCATCCAGCAAGAACCCCGCATCCTTCGACGGATCAAACACCACTGGATTCCCACTCACTCGATTCACCGGCGCGAAGTATGCCCGCGTCTCTCGCGTCACCGGACGCATTCCCGTCCGCGTCATGCGTCCACCTCCGCCAAAAAGAAATACATCCGCAATGTCGCCAGCCGCTCCAATCGCGTTGCGCCGACGCTCTGCGCTTCCTTTTGTCCCCCCACTGGCAAGCTCTTCAGTTCCGGCAGCGTCCAGAACACTCCGCACCCCAAATCCACACTCGGCGATTGCTGATAGTCGCGCATCTCCGTGTGCGGCGGAGCGCAGATCCTCAACAGCTCTTCATCAAGTTGCGCCAACGTCCGTCCCCGATCCACTCCCGACCCCGTGCTCCCCTCGGTCGCATACCAGATCTGGCATTCCAGTCGCAGAATCGGTCGCGTGCTCTCCGCGATCCGCACCTCGCCCCAATCGACGTAGTAAGCATTTGACTGCGACACCGCCGACTGCGTTTCCAGATTTTCGCGAACCACAATCGCCGGCCGCTGTACCCCATCGATCACGATCACCCGCCCCGGATTAAGCGCCGCCAGCCGTTCCCGCAACGCCATATAAAAACTATCCTTAGCCGCCTGCATTTTGATTCCTCGATCTCCTGGTGTTGTGCCCCGAAAATTCGCGCCTAAGTTAGAAATGATTTGAAGGGCCGCGCCTTTAGGCGCGCCGTAAGTCCCGCCAGGCTCGCGGCTTTACAGTTTGCTGAAAAACGCAATTCGTATCAGGGCATCGCTTCAGCGATGCCGCAAGCCGCCTATTTTCAGTCGCCCCTTTAGGGGCTGGGCCGGCGATTGCCGAGTTTTTCAGCAAACCGTTTAGCCGCCGCTGCCCGCCACAAGCGCTCCGAAACGCCGCCGCTTCTACTTTTGGCCAACTGCCAAAGGCTGACTACTGAATGCTGACTGCTGACTGCTGAATGCTGACCCCTGCTCCTACGCCACCGCCGACACCCGATACAAATACGCCACTCCCGCAAATCGCTCCACCATGAACCCCTCGAT
>JAYTFO010000136.1:0-3773 GCA_043734305.1 Acidobacteriota bacterium
GCCGATACAGCCTGAGTTCACGATACCGCCGATTGCAGTCGTGCCGTACAGATTGCCGCTCGAATCGAAAAGCACGCCGCTCTCGGGCCCCTCCCCGTCCGGCGATCCAGTGAAGGAGTGCACCACCGTCTCGGTCCACGCGCCCCCGGACGGCGATAGCTTAAAAACCACTCCGCAGCCGTACTGACAGTTAGGGCTCCCGCCGCCCTCGGCGGTGCCGTACAGGGCTCCGTTGTGAAGAGCGAGTGGGCCCAGTGGTCCCCCACCGTCACTGCCGCCCGTGAATGAGTACAGTACTGTCTCGCTCCAACTTCCACCATTGGGCGAAAGCTCGAAAACGACACCGCCGCCAGCACCCCCAAATGAAATTGCGGGTCCGTACAGGTTCCCTTTAGCGTCGAAAATCAAGCCTCCGCTAGGCTCCCCTCCGTCAGAAGCGCCTTGAAAATCGTAGAGGATCTTCTCTGTCCATTGCTTCGGAGCAGGCGACAGTTCAAAAACCGTTCCATGCTTGTGTGAACCCCCAAGAGCCGTCGCACCGTAGAGGTTCCCGGCCGCATCAAACACCAAATCTCCGTTCGGGCCCGCCCCGTCGTTGTTCAGGCTGGGGTGAAACGAATACAGTACGAAATATATCCATGGCCTTCCCTTCTGACTCCGCGGCGTGAGCCTGTAGATGAGGCCAGCGCTATGCGCGCCCGATCCGCCTCGTCCATAAAGCCTGCCCGCGGAGTCCATCGTCAGATCGGTACTGGTGCCGCTAAAGGGCGCCTTGAAAGTCTTCAGAATCGTCTCGGTCCAATTACCGTCGCCGTCCGGAGTCAGCTCGTAAACGACATTGTTTGCCGCACCGAAGAGGTTGCCGGCCTTGTCCATCAGCAAACCGGAGGGCACCGCTCCATCTCCAGGCCCGCCGAACGAGTGCAGCACCTTCTCGACCCAGGCGCCGTTTTGCGGCGAAAGCTCGAAGACCGTCCCGGCGTTATACAGACCTCCCCACCCTGTAGCTCCGTACAGGTTGCCGGCGGCATCCTGGATGACGCGAGAGCTTGGAATGTCTCCGTCGGGTGGAGGGCCAAAGCTGTACAGAACAGTTTCGCTCTGCGCCAGCGCGGACGTGACGAGCAATGCAATGACGCCGATTGTCGCTGCGATCGCGCCGCAGAGAATCGTCTGCGCGAACATCCTTCCTACTCGCCTCAGCGTCATGAAAAGTCGCTTCATAGAGACCTCCTAATAAATGAGAAGCTTGGGCGGCTTAATCGGAGTCAACGCGCCTTGGCCTGGGTTCGTATTCCACACAGGTCCGCTGCTCCAGGTGAAACCACTCACGTTCGCGGGAAGTCCGCCCGAGGGAAAACTTGCCGATGCCGTAAATGGGTATATCAGTCCTTGATCTTCATCGCCGAAAAGCGCAGCAGGGCAGTTGCTGGTGCAATTGGTTCCAATTGCGGCCGCATACAGCCCTGCGGGAAGGGTGCAGGGCAGTGCCGTGCAGACCGTTTGGACGCCGCTCGGATCCACAACCCAACGCAAAGCTCCCTGGCACTGATACGCGATTGAGTTCTGATCCGCATCACAGTCCTGTGCCGGAGTATTGAAGCCAGGCGGATACACAACCCAGTTAATTGCTGAATTCAATTGTATCGGCTTAGCTCCCCATAGGGACCTCAGTGGGTCGTAATTTGCAATTTCACCACTCACGGGTTGGCCGTCTTTGAATGTCGGCGTGCCAATATTTCCGAAGCCGACACCACCGAGTTTATTCAAGGTCTTCTTGACATTCTTGAAGTGCTTGGCGCAAGGCGGTTTTGCCAGGTCGTCTCGTACACGGTTCAGCGATTCACTTAATAGGTTGGTATAGTCCACCCCCCCGCCTCCGCCTCCATCTTCCCCTTCCGCGAAAGCGTGCCCAAACCCGCCGCGTTCGTCGATGATACCCCCATTGGGCAAGCTCATCGGAGGCTGCAGGACACCGTCTAGCTCGGACCATGGGTTATCCGAGCCTGACTGATCCGAACAATACGCCAGATGTTGAGGATGGGAAACCCGGCGTATATCACGCCGCTGACGCCCAAGCCGCCCACATCGGCGAGAAGCAGCCTAGTCCCGCCCAGTTCATGGATTTGTCAGTTATTCATGAACTTGAGCACTACAACGGTACTGCAGATCCGGATAATGCTAGCGTTGAAAAGGAATTATGGCACGATTGCATAAAGTATTGATGCTTCTCGCATTCTCTTGTATCGCGCGCGCAGTCTCAGCTCAAAACCACTGCCCGCTAGCAGTGAGAGTACTGTCCCCAGATGGGCAACGATTCGAGGTTCCCATTACTGTCCGCGAGCAGAGCGGTCGCGTCGTAGAGGAAGATCAAAACCTGGAGGATGTCCGCTTCTGCGATTTAGGTATTCTCCCGGTCGACGTCAAGGTTGGAAGCGATGGTATGTGCAGCCAAGTGACCATTCATGATGTCCCCGTATCGCTGGAAAAGACTTATCTCTTGAAGGTGACCTATGATCCAACGGCATGCCGGGAGACTGCCCCCCCGCCGGTGCCGGTTTGCAGCATATTGTTCCGGGTCTCGGACCGTAACGCTAACTGGATACCTGGAGCTACGCTCTCAATCTCTGGCCCCAATTCGTCTCAGCTAAAGACCGATTTGTATGGCCGAGCGCAGTTTGTGGCTAGAGTGGGCGCTAGAGTCCAGGGATTGGCCAACGCGGACGGTTTTCAACGTGCGAAGTTGGCGTTTCAATGTACAAAGTCGCAACCACTCCACGAGGAGAACATACGCCTCACCCGGCGATAATTAGCTGGGGGGTTACCTCGATCCGACGCCCGCCCGGGCAAGCACACACGGCGAGCCCGCAACTCGGTTCGCAACTCTTCTATTCTTCCTGTTCCAGCCGTGTTTTTTCCGCGACGATGCAGGCTGCCGAGGCTCAAACTCGTGACGTGCTCCCCAAAATCCGCGCGGAATTGACTATGATTTCGTCGAAAGAAAGGGGAAGAGAGTATGTCGAAGAGCAGGCACACGGAGGCGCAGATGATCGGGGCGCTGAAGCAGTTAGAGGCGGGGCGGAAGGCAGAGGACGTGGCGCGGGAGGTGGGGGTATCGAAGCACACGATCTACGCGTGGAAGGCGAAGTACGGCGGGATGGATGTGAGCGAGGCGCAGGAAGCCAAGCAGTTGCGGGATGAGAACACGAAGCTGAAGAAGCTGGTGGTGGATCTGAGCCTGGACAAAGAGATGCTGAAAGCGGTGATCGCAAAAAACGGCTGGAGCTCGTAGATCGGCGGTCGGACGCGAGTTGGCTGCGGGTGGAGTATGTGGCCAGCGAGCGCCGGGTATGCGGGCTGATGGGGATGGCGGCATCGAGTTATCGGTACCAGACGAGGCGGTGCGATGAACCGTTGCGGACGCAGTTGGTGAAGTTAGCGCGAGAGAAACCGCGCTTTGGGTATCGACGGTTGCATGTGTTGTTGCGACGATCCGGCGAGCGCGTGAACCACAAGCGCGTGCATCGGGTGTACCGGGAGGCGGGATTGATGATCCGGCGGAAGAAGCGGAAGCATTGCGTGCGCGAGGGAAAGCCGCTGGTGGCGCGGACTTCGGCGAACCAGGAGTGGGCTCTGGACTTCGTGCATGATGCGGTGGAATGCGGGCGGGCGATCCGGGTACTGAGCGTGGTGGATGCGTATACGCGGGAGTGTCCGGCGTTGGAAGTGGACACGAGCTTTGCCAGTCGGAGAGTCACTCGGGTGTTAGACGA
>JAYTFO010000137.1:0-2670 GCA_043734305.1 Acidobacteriota bacterium
GCCGGTGTGCATGTTCCAGCCTGGTTCCGTGTAGAGCGGGTCGACGTGGCACCTGTTGCATCCGGCTTTACCCGAAAACAGCACATCGCCGCGAGCGGCGGCGGCTTTGTCAAAACTGCCGTCCGGGGGCTTTGGCGCACGCAGTCCCAATTGGTAGAAGTGCAGAGCGGGAAGCTTGCTGGTGACTTGATCGCTATCCGGATCCACTTTGATGTCCGCGAAGCCGGCTTTGGAGGCTTTGGGAAATCTGACGTCGTTCAAGCGCGGATCGAAGAATCTGCCGACTCCATGCATTTCGATGGTGGCCACGAAAGCATTCCAGTGAGTGACGGAGCCCCAACCCGTCCACGTGTGTAAGTTCACCCCGGCAAGGCCAAACGCCGGCGGAATCAGCGTAGCCGCGGATTTTCCGTCACCATTGAATGCTTTGCCGTCCAACATCAGTTCGGCGTCGAATTTTCCCGGTCCCCAACTGCGCAGCACGCTCCTGACCGTATCCTGATCGGTCTCGAGAACTTGCGCCATGGGGGATAAATCGGGCGCGAGGGCGATGATTGCCCCCGGGTTGAGATCGCGGTTTGGCCAGCCGTCGAGGCGCTTACCGATTCCTGGCGAAAACGAACTATCAACCGTCGAGTGGCAAATTGCGCATTGAATGCCCACGGAGTTGAGCGCGCCCGATGAATCGAAAAATCCGGTAAGTCCCACGACGGCGTTGAGCTTCAGCAATGCTACAGTGTTCGCGGGATCTGTCAGATCGACTTGACCCGCCTTGATCTGGGTTGCCAAGGTTTGAGGTACTGCGTCTGAGTCCACCTTCAGACCCAGCCCGAGCGCCATTTGTGGACTCAAGCCGGCTCCCACGCCTCCCAATTTTGCGCCTTTGATTGCCTGATGAAGTTTCGCTTGGCCCCCCCAGAACGCCTGGTCGCCGAAGGTGTCGAAACGGAAAATCTGCCTGCCATCAGTGAAGAACTTCGTCGCCGCGTCAGCCGCGGGGTCGGCGGGTGGAGTCTGTGCGGAGGTGCGACGGCCTGGCAGAAACATCATAAGCCCTGCCACCAACAACACCGCCAATGCAGAAAACCATATGCGTCTCATGAATCACTCTCCTATTGCGGGCATATTCCGTCCGCCACCAGTACAGAGTGGATGGGCGAAGTTTGGTTACAAACAAGGCTGGGAGGGTGGCTGCGATATCGCGGGCCTGACTACAGATTTTTACGAAATTTTTACTTTTGGAGCCCCGCGGACACTGTATGTTTTAGTAGTGTCGCCCATGTTGACGAAGTCACGCGAATTCGACGCCGTCTCCGACGAAGACGTAATCGCTCGCGTGCGCGTGGGAGAAATCGCCCTGTATGAAATCATCATGCGCCGGTACAATCAGCGGTTGTTCCGAATCGCCCGCTCCATCCTTCGTAACGACCATGAAGCCGAAGACGTGCTTCAAGAGGCATACCTTCGCGCATATGTCCACCTGGATCAGTTTGCCGGAAGAGCGGCTTTCGCGACGTGGTTGACAAAGATAACGATTTACGGAGCATTGGCGCGGGCAAGGCGCGAGAAACCGTTCGACAATTTCTCTGGGGAAAACGACGAAGGAGCTTTGGAGAATTTGAGATCTTCCGATCGTGATCCCGAACAGCAGACTCTGGATCGCGAAGCTCGAGCTTTCCTCGAGGCCGCGGTAGATAAGCTTCCAGACGATTACCGGGCCGTCTTTGTGACGCGCGAAATCGAAGGAATGAACACCGCGGAAACGGCGGAGTGTCTGGAGATCACGGAACAGAATGTCAAGACGCGCCTATTCCGGGCGCGGGAAATCATGCGGGGAGAACTATATTCGCGCGCGGGGGCCGCGAGTTCCAAGGCCTTCGAATTTTTTGGGGAGCGCTGTGACAGAGTTGTCGCAACGGTTCTGGAACGGGTTAGCAGGCTCGCCTAAGTTTCTTGTAACCAAAGGCGCAGTCGATAACTCTGTACGGGTGCGGAACGAAAACCGTTCGGCAAAGAGAGGGAACTATGGCAAAATCCATGGCAACTGGCGCCGAAGGCGCTTTTGCGAGCCAGTCGAGGGCATCCTCACCTGCATATCAGGCATATCGAATCCTGCAGGCCGGATTTGTTGTTGCTCCCGTGGTCGCGGGATTAGACAAGTTCTTTCATCTGCTGGTGAACTGGGACATGTATCTCGCCCCGGCGATCGCGAAACTTTCTCCCATCGGCGGACATAACCTCATGCTGGTCATCGGCGTGATTGAGATTGTCGCCGGGCTTCTGGTGGCATTCAAGCCGAAAATCGGCGCCTACGTCGTGTCAGCCTGGCTGCTCGGTATCGTGATCGACCTTCTGATCGTTCCCGGCTTCTTCGATATTGCATTGCGGGACTTTGGTTTGTCGCTCGGAGCGCTGGCGCTCGGTCGTTTGAGCGAGGAATTCAGTTCCTGACTAGAGGCCTGTGGTGCAAGTCTGAAAACACCGCTTACTGCGTGCGCGGCTCAGTAGATTCAGCTACTTACCTAGTCTAGGCCCTAGGCTTTTTTGCTAGTCTGGTCCGCGGAGGTGGAAATTGTGACCAATCGAATCTGGATAGGTTTGGGCGCGGGGCTGGCGGGCGGTCTGATCGCTTCCGTCGCCATGACCCCTGTTCCCATGGCTGCGGCCAAA
>JAYTFO010000138.1:0-6306 GCA_043734305.1 Acidobacteriota bacterium
GAGACGTTCGCGGAGCGATTTCGCGGTGTCAGGGGACATCCGTACGAACAGGGATTTGACCTGAAGTTAATCCCTGAAAAATTGACCGAACCATTTACCTGGCGGTCGCCCAAGTTGGTGTTCGTCAATTCGATGAGCGACCTGTTTCAACCGGGAGTGCCTGACGCCTACGTGGCGGCGGTCTCACAGGTGATGACCACGGCGTACTGGCACACCTATCAGGTTCTTACAAAACGATCCGAGCGGTTACGAGATCTGCTGAGTGAAGAGCTGAGGTTCGCAGCCAAACAAGAAAACATCTGGTGGGGCGTCAGTGTGGAAGATCGGAAATATGGTTTGCCCCGAGTGGATCACCTCCGGCGGTCGCCAGCCAAGGTTCGCTTTCTGTCGATCGAGCCGCTGCTGGAAGATCTCGGCGAGATCGATCTGTCTGGAATTAGCTGGGTGATTGTGGGGGGCGAGAGCGGGCCTGGGGCGCGGCCGATGAAGCGGGAGTGGGTCGTATCCATTCGAAGGCAATGCCGGATGCAAGGCGTACCTTTCTTCTTCAAACAATGGGGCGGAGTGAGGAAAGCAAAGGCCGGAAGGTTGTTGGACGGGCGGACTTATGACGAGTATCCAGATCGAATTCTAAAGCCCGTGCCGGAGAGAGCGGATTGTCTGGCGTGGGCTGCGGAGTTCGGGAAGATCACCCTGGGGTCGGCTCTGGCGGCCGGTTGATGCCTAGCAGGGCTGCGGAAAAAGTCGTCGAAGGCGTATCCAGCACACGTCGGGCGCTAAAGCGCAGATTCATTTTGCGAGGCTAGCGGCACGAATAAACTCGTGCCCTTCCCAAAACCCTCTCGAATTCGAGTTTTTCCGCAGCCCGCTAGGCGTAGACTCTCCAGAAGAAGTAAATCGTCATGCCCGTTCCCACGGCGATTACGAAAGCGCGAATCCACTTTTGCGGTAGTTTTTGGGCGTAGTGGGCGCCGAAGTATCCACCGACCATCGCGCCTGCGATCAGGATCGCTCCTGGCTTCCAGGCGACCGCTTTCGCAATCGTAAACGTCACCACCGCCATGGCGTTGATGATGCCGCCGAGCACGACTTTGAGAGCGTTCATCGCGTGAATGTCGGTCATGCCGAGGGCGGCCAGCATGGCCAGATTCATGATCCCGACGCCACCGCCGAAATAGCCTCCATACACAGCCACGATCAGCTCGAAAATCGCGGCTATCGCAATGACCCGGGTGGAAGCATCGTGTGCGAGGGCGTTCTTTGATCCGCGAGCCAGGCGTCCGCCAAAAACAAAAAGTAGTGTCGCTCCCAACATCAGCCAGGGCAGCACGCGCAGAAAAGTGTGAGGCGGCGTTCTGAGGAGAAGAAATGCGCCGGCGATTCCTCCGATGACGCTGGTCACGGCCAGCGGGACAAACACGCGCCGCGAAATATCGAGATGCTTGCGGTAAGCGCCGGAGCTGGCCGTAACACCCACCCACAACGCAACGGTGTTCGTCGCATTCGCGGGAATCGGTGGAACGCCAGAAAACATCAGCGCCGGAAACGCGATGAAGCTGCCGCCTCCAGCGACGGCGTTGAGCGCGCCGCCCAGCACTCCGGCGACGAAGAGGAAGATGTAGGTGTGAAGAGGCAAATAACAGATGTATCACAACGCGCGGCGAAAACGCCCCAGCAAGCTGCTGGAAGACTCGATATCCCCCGGCTTGCCCAGCCCCTGAAGGGGCGATTGATTGTGCGGGACTTGCGGTATCGCTGAAGCGATACCCTGATACGAAACTGCGTTCTTCCGCAAACTGCTACGGATTGGACCTCGACAACATTGAACTTCGATAACCTTCCCCGCTCACCGCCGTCTGACTGAAAGCGAGGTCCGCATGCGAATCATCACCGCGTTGTTGTTGTGTATGACGGCTTGGGCGGGCGCCCAACCGGCGACTCCCAATCCGTGCGCTGTCGGCGAGCAGCAACAGCTCAGTTTCTGGGTGGGCGAATGGGACCTGACCTGGCCAGGCAATCAGGCGGGCGAAGTGCAGCATGGGACAAACAGCGTCCGGCGGGTGCTCGATGGCTGCGTGGTGGAAGAGAATTTTTCTGGAGGAACGGACATGCCCCTGCGCGGCAAGAGCGTCTCCATTTTTGACGCCACCGCCGGCAAGTGGAAGCAGACCTGGGTCGACAACGAAGGCGCGTACCTCGATTTCGTCGGCGAATTCAAGGACGGCCAAATGATCCTGGGCCGCGAAGTCGTGCGTCCGGACGGCAGCAGGGGGCTGCAAAGAATGGTGTTCAAGAACATCAAGGCTGACGAGTTCGATTGGAGTTGGGAAGGCTCCAAAGACGGAGGGAAAACCTGGCACGTGGTTTGGCCCATCCATTACAAGCGGCGGAAGTAGCTGCGGAGTCAGCCACATACACAAGTTGGCGAGAACCGTGACTTAAATCACATCCTTCTGGTCATGCACGCCTTACGCTGAACTAGTCAGGGGGCGTGATGGCGACGCAAGCGCAAAGTCCAACTCAAATTCCTACCGAAATCGCTGCACGACCGGCGGTAGCCAACTCCATCCCAGGGCCCGAGCGTGGCACGCCTCGGCCACTTGCCAAGCCAAAGAAGAAACTCATTCGCAGGACTGCCCGCGACTACTCGCAAATCACGCGGCGCAGTTTCCAGGCAGCATTCTTAGTGTTGAATTTAGTGCTTGGTACGCAATTTTATTTCTGGGTACGGCAGTTTGAGGCGGGCGGAGCGCCTACTTCTTTCGGCAGGCCGGCGGGTGTAGAGGGTTGGCTCCCCATCGCCGCTCTAATGAATCTGAAATATCTGCTCCTGACGGGGCACGTGCCGTCGCTGCATCCGGCGGGATTGTTCCTGCTGATCTCATTTCTCGCGATGTCGTTTCTGTTTCGGCGGGCGTTTTGCAGTTGGCTGTGCCCGGTGGGAACGCTGTCGGAATATTTGTGGCAGCTGGGCCGCAAAATATTTCGGCGGAACTTTCCTCTACCTGTGTGGCTCGACTTGCCCTTGCGCAGCCTGAAGTATGTGCTGCTGGGATTCTTGGTGTGGGCGGTCAGTTCGATGGCGGTGGACGAACTCGCCGCGTTCATGAACAGTCCGTACGGCGTCATTGCCGACGTGAAGATGCTGAACTTCTTCCGTCATATGGGAGAGACGGGCGCGGTCGTGCTGGGCGTGCTGGTGGGGGCGTCCTTGTTGATCCAGAACTTCTGGTGCCGCTATCTTTGTCCGTACGGCGCGTTGCTGGGGATCACGTCGCTGTTCAGTCCGGCTCGGATTCGGCGGAATCCGGAAAGCTGCATCGATTGTGCGAAGTGCGCGAAGGCCTGCCCGTCGGCCCTGCCGGTCGACCGATTGATTACGATCAAGTCGGCGGAATGTACGGGCTGCCTGGAATGTGTGGCCGTTTGCCCTGCAAAAGGCGCGCTCAGCTTATCTTTGCCCCCGATCCCCGCGCTTGTCCCAAAGGCCCCGAAGATGCCGACCTGGGCCGTGGCAGCGGGGATTGCCGTATTGTTCTTCGGAATTGTCGGCTTCGCCAAGACCTCCGGCTATTGGGACTCGCAGGTAACGCGAGCGACTTATCAGCAACTCGTGCCGCACGCCGATGAGGCTCGGCATCCGATGCCGGGAGAGAAATAAGGTCTGAGGTGAGAGGTCAGATTGCAGAGGTAGAGGCAAAGATCGTTCCAATCAGCAAAACTGGCCGGATTGGAAGGGTTCACCTCTGCCATCTGACCTTTCACCTCAGACCTCCGACCTTATGTCTCAATCCCTGCTCCCCACGTGCTAGAATCAATACAGATGCCTCTTCGGACCGATGCTTCCTGACATAGAAAAACTCTTGCAGCTCCAGGTCGCGGACAAAGAAATCCGCACACTACAGGAAGAAATTGCCACGCTCCCCAAACGCGTGGCGGCGATTGAAGCCACGCTTGCCGGAACCAAGGCGCAACTGGAAAAGGCACGCGGCGCGGCCAAGGCCGACGAAACCAATCGCAAGAAATTCGAATCGGCCATTCAGGACCTGCAGGGCAAAATCTCCAAGTATCGCGACCAGTCGCTTGCCGTAAAGACCAACGATCAATACAAAGCTTTGCTGCACGAGATCCAGTTTTCCGAGCAGGAAATCCGCTTCAACGAAGACCGCATTCTCGAAGTGATGGTGAACGTGGAAGCCCGCGACCGCGAGGTCAAGGCCGCCGAAGCGGAACTGAAAGCGGAAGCCGCGGAAGTAGAAAAAGAAAAAGAAGAGGCCCGCAAGATCGCGGCCGTCGACCAGGCCAAGCTCGCGGAGTGGAACGGCAAGCGCGACGGCCTCCGAAAGGGCGTATCCGACGATCTGCTGCGGCATTATGAGCGCGTGATGAAATTCCGCGGCAGCGGGATGGCCGAAGTCCGCGACCACAAATGCGTGGGATGCCAGGTGATGTTGCGTCCTCAGACGTACAACGAAGTGCGTAACGGCGAGCAACTCATCGTCTGCGAGAGCTGCCAGCGAATTCTGTATTTCGATCCCGCCAACGAACTCAAGTCAGAGCCCGTCGGATCGCAAGTACACGCGAGGAAACGCGTCCGCCCCAAGTCCGACGCCCCGCAAGCCTGGTTCTATCGCCCCGACTACGGCGACGAAGGGGAAGTTCTGATCGTGTTCACTAACAGCGGCGGCAACTCCACGCGCCGCGTGTACGAAATGCACTCCGGCCGCCAGGTCGGCGACATCCTCAGCCGCGAAGGCACCTACCGGCTCGCCTTCCCGGAAGAGATGACCGATTCCACCATCCGCCTGAACGGCCACTGGGACGAAGGCGAGATGGACGAGTGGGCCGCCGAATTACCCACCGCCGCGCTCGACTCCCTGCACGCCGATTTACGCGTCGCCCAAAAAGAACACCGCTCCGGCCACAAAGAACACACCCCTTCGCCAGAACATTCCAACGTCAGCTAGAGCACGACTCATCCGCTGCAAGACTCTCGCGGCGCGAAAGGTCTAAGGGAAGGGCACGACTTTACAGGCTGTGGAATACCTTGCTGTGCCTTTGATTTTGGGTGGCGCAGCGGTTCACCGCTGCGATATGTCGAGGGTTGTGATGGCGGGCTTCAGCCCTCGAGGCCGCAATTCCTGGAAATTTTGCGTTGCAGCTATTCCGACTCTGGGGGTGTGACGCTTGCGGCTGTCCCCGCAGTGGCTGAAGCCAGTCGAGTTTTGTCGCAGGATCGCAGCGGTGAACCGCTGCGCCACCCAAAATCAAAGACAACGCCTGTGATCTGGCTAAGTGCTAACTGCTAAGTGCTGCGACCTACTCGATCTGCACCAGGCCGCCGGTGGGCGTCTGCGCGGGGTGCTGCGGTGCGCGCCACGAATCCACGACGGAAACCTGATGGACGCATGACACGGTGCAATGCGGCGCGCAAGATTTCTCCGTATAAAATTCGCGGCGTATGTCGGCGACCGTATATTTCTCCAGCGGAGTCCCCGGATACCCGCGCTGCTGCGAACAGTAGTGGACGAGGCCGTCCTCGCAAATATACAAATAGCGAGCGCCGGCGCGGCATCGCCACTGGTTCGGAAGACCCTCGGCAATGTTGTCCTGAAAGCCGTGGATGCGGGTGAAGCTGCGGCGTTCGAGTCCCTGCATCTCGTGATAAACCGCGCGTTCGTCGTCTTTCAGCGGCTGCAACTGTCCCTGACCATCATGGATGATGCCGACCGTGGAGCTGAATCCCAGGGCCAGCGCCCGCTTTCCGATCATGAGTGCGTCCTGCGGATTGCTCACGCCGCCGCCCACCACGGAATTAATGTTCACGTGAAAATCGGCGTGCTCCGCGAGGAGTTGCAGCTTCTTGTCCAACACCTTCAGACTCTTTTTCGAAACTTCGTCCGGGATTACGTTGTCGATGGAAATCTGGAGCCATTCGAGGCCCGCACGGTTCAGGCGTTGAATTCTCTCGGCGGTTATTAAATATCCGTTGGTGATGAGGCCGGAAACAATGCGCCGCTTCACCATCTGCGCGATGATGTCGTCGAGATCCGGATGCAGCAGCGGTTCTCCGCCACTGATCGTCACCACCGACGTTCCCAGCGCGCCCAGCAGATCCACGCGCCGGAGCATCTGCTCGGTCGGCACCGGCTTCGAAAAATCGTCGTACTCGTTGCAGTAAGTGCAAGACAAATTACAGCGCCGGATCGGGATCAGGTGCGCGAGCAAAGGGTGATCCGTCGAGGCGACCGCCTTGAGGATCTGCCATAACCCGTGAATGTTCCGGCTCGCCGCCTTGTAATTGCG
>JAYTFO010000139.1:0-3501 GCA_043734305.1 Acidobacteriota bacterium
TGGTTCGCCGATTACAAAGGTGAAGTCGTGCGCTACACGCCGATGTCCGACGGTTCCGTGCTGTGCTCATGCCGGATGGGAACCGAAGTGCAGTTGCAATCACAAGCGAATCCGAAGGCGGCAATCGTGAAGCGTGAGGGGTGGCCGGGAACTTACGATGAGCCGGCTTCCGCAGCGCAGTCGCAACGCATCGCGTTCGTGTATTCGGCAATCGAGCGGCCGACCGAGGTTTACATCGCGGACGGTCCCGACAAGCTGGCGCAGGCTCGTCCGATCACCGCTTTCAACAAGCTGTTCACGGAGCGCGATTTGCCGAAAGCCAAACCATATCGGTGGACATCCGATGACGGTACTCCGGTGGAAGGCATGCTGATGTATCCGCCGGGAAAATTTGAGGCGAAGAATCTGCCGGTATTCGTGTTCATTCACGGCGGTCCGCAGGACGCCGACGGCAATCATTTCGAAGCCGACTGGTACCAATGGGATCGTCTGGCGGCCACGCAAGGTTGGCTGGTGTTCGAGCCGAATTATCGCGGATCAACCGGCTACGGCGACAAATTCGCGCTGCAAATTGTGCCTGAGATTGTCTCCAAGCCCGGCCGCGATATTCTGACCGGCGTAGACGCACTGGTGAAAGATGGCATCGCCGATCCGAATCGGCTCGCTGTCGGCGGCTACAGCTATGGCGGTTACATGACGAACTGGCTGATCACGCAGACCACACGCTTCAAGGCGGCAGTGACCGGCGCAGGCGCCGTGGAAAATGTCGCCAACTGGGGAAACGACGACACTGGTTTTGACGACGTTTATTTTCTGGGCGGCCACGCCTGGGAAGTTCCCGGCCGCTATCAGAGCGAAGCCGCGATTTATCAGATTGACAAAGTGCGTACGCCAACCCACATGGTCGCCGGAGCGGACGATATCCGCGTAGCCGTGCTGGAGGATTACCTGCTCGACCGCGCGTTACATGAACTCAACGTCCCGAGTGAATTGTTGATCTTCCCCGGCGAAGGCCATAGCCTCGACAAGAATCCGTGGCACGGCAAGATCAAGGTGCGGGAAGAATTGAAGTGGTTGACGAAGTACGGAGGCGTGGGCGGGACGAACTGATATCTATTTGAGCCCGTCGACAACGTATAGGCTGCCCAGTATTTTCTGGACGCGGTAGACGTAAGTCTTGCTGTCCTCGGCGTACAACATTCGTAGAGTGCCCACGGATCCCGCCTTGTCGTTCAGTTCCACCGCGCGCAGCAGCGTTCGCTTTCCCGTGGCTACTTCGATGCGGTAAATGCGTGCATCGCTGAGCGTGGATTCGAGGACCAGCAGGCCCTGTCCGTCCTTCGTCCACCCCTGCAATTCGTCCGTGCCTGCGCCCGGAACTGATCGCATTTGCTGCGTGTCGAGATCAAACACCACCACTTCGCCTGCGCTGCTGAATCCCGCGATATGCTTACCGTCTCTGGAAACCGCCGTGCCTTTCCAGCCCACTGGACCCACAACTTGCAGCTTTCCGCTTTCCATGTCCAACTCGTAGGTGCGTTGGGTCTGCCCTGCCGGAGTTCCCACTACCAGCAGGTGCTTGCCATCAGGAAACCATGCCAGAGATTGACTCACACTGGTGATCTCCCCCAGGGACAACATTCGGCTTTCACCCGTTCCAATGGGAAGGAGGGCAATCTGCGGCGGCTGTGAGAAGACAAGAGCGGCTGCGGTTGTGTGGTCTGGGGAGAATCGCGCCCGGCCGCCTTTCCCCAGCACCACCGGCGCGGAGCCATCCAACTTGCGGTAGAACACTTGGTACAGCGGGCCAGCGTTTCCACCCCATTCATACATCAGGACCGCCGTGCCGTCGGGCAGAATGTCGGCGAGTCCCGAGCCATCAAACCTGTCCAGCCCACGGCGTTCCTTGCCGCTCACCGGATCGATGCCGGTCGTTTCTCCTCCGTACTGCTCACTGGAAAGGAGGACGCGGCCATCCGCCGCGATATCGAAGAGACGAATCCGTTGTGGGGCACCGAAAATTTCCCGCACCTTTCCGGACAGATCCACAGCGAACAACTGTTGATCCGTGCCCGCTTCTTCTCCGGCCGCCGTGAACCAGATTTCCTTTCCGGTTCGCGACCAGGCGAGCCCCTGGGTCGCATCAAATTCTTTGGTCAACCTCCGGTGGTTGCCAGCGGGATCGACGATGGAAACCCAGCCCCGGTCATCGCCGTAGACGGGGTGCTCCAGAAAGGCAACCGTGTTGTCGATGGGCGAGACGCGGATATAGTCCACATAGCCGCTCGTCTGATAGATCATTTTTCCGGCGGGGAATTCCAGTTGGACTTTGCCGTTGGCATGGCGCGACACGGCCAGAGCTTTTCCGTCGGGTGAATAATCCGCCGCGATGACTTCCTTTGCCAGGGCACGCGCGGAACCCCCGGCCATCTGTGCCTGGGCCATGGTTCCATTCAAAAAATTCCCGCTGTTGCTGTGAAGGAACAGATCGGTTAGCAGCTGCAGGTCTCCGGTGGAAGAAACAGCCAGCAACGCGGCGCTGGGCAGATCGACTTTCGTGGATTGTGGAAACTCCGTGCGGACGGTCATAACCTGCATCGGATCGCCATTCCACTGCGCGCTGTAGACAACAGTCTCGCCATCTTTGGCGAAACGCGCATTCGACGTGTAGCCTTTCTCGTAAGTCAGCCGCGTGAATTTTGGAGGCGACGACTGGCGTACCGACCATCGTCCGGCCAGCAAGGCCGCCGCTCCCAGCAACAATGCACCCAGCGCAACGGCCGTCCATGGAATCCAGGAGCGGCTTGTCTTCACTTGCGCCACGCCCTGCGAGATCGAAGATCCGCTGAGCGATTCGATGGCGAAGCCCAGGTCGCTGGCGGACTGGAATCGGCGCTCGACATTCTTCTCGAGACATCGTGCGAGGATGCGCTGCAATCCCAACGGTCCCTGCCATCCCGTTTCCGTCAACTCCGGAGGCTCTTCGCGCAGGATCGCGGTCATCGTTTCCGCGGACGTGTCGCGCTTGAAGGCGCGCTTTCCGGTCAGCATCTCGAACAACACCGCGCCAAAACTGAAAATATCCGAGCGCTGGTCGGCAACTTCTCCGCGCACCTGCTCGGGGGACATATAGCCAACCGTTCCCAGGACCATGCCCGGCAGGGTTGCGGAACCACCCAACGTTGCCGCGGGTTCGCTGCTCGCGTCGGAACGGACTAGTTTCGCCAATCCGAAATCGAGGATCTTGATGTTTCCGTTGCGAAGAATGAATATATTTTCAGGTTTCAGATCCCGGTGGACGATGCCTTTTTCGTGCGCAGCCGCCAGCCCGTGCGCGATGCCGAGCGCATACTCGATCGCGCGGCGAATGGGCAGCGGTCCGGCTTGAAGCTTCTCGCGCAGCGTGTCGCCCTCCAGAAATTCGGAGACCAGGTAAGGCGTGCCGTCGTGCGTTCCGATGTCGTGGATGCCGAGAATATTCGGATGATTGAGCGCTGCAAC
>JAYTFO010000140.1:0-21431 GCA_043734305.1 Acidobacteriota bacterium
CCGAGTGCAATGACTTGGTGCTAGGTCAAGAGTCGCAGCGACTGCTCAATCAACTGAGCTGTGCCGCGGTAAGGGTCGCCGACGTCGTCGTACTCCATCGATAAATATCCGCGGTAGCCGCTTTTTTTCAGGATACCGAAGGCGTATGCCATGTCCACGGACACGACCGCGCCTTGGTCGGTCGACTCCGATTCCTTCACGTGGCAAATTCCGTAGGCATGGCGGAACATGGCTTCCAGTCCGGCGTAGGCGTTTTCTGGAGGCAGGTGCATCAGGGAATTTCCGAAGTCGGGGAGGCCGCGCAGCCAGGGGGTGTTCACTTTGTCGATCAGCTTGGCGAGGAAGAATGGGTCTTCGGTGACGCCGTCGTCGTTTTCGAGATGCACGACCACGTTGTGCGTGGCGGCATAATCGGCGATTCGTTTTAGTGTGTCGGCGGAACGATCGAGGTCAGGTGGTTGATTGCCGGCAGCGGCGATGTGGGTGCGGATACTCGGAGAGCCAAGGGTGACGGCGGCATCCAGCCATCGCTTATTGGCCACAACCGCGCGCTCGCGTTCGGCTGGGTCGGTGGCGTAAAAACTGTGCTCGCCATCCACCGCGATATCTACAACCGAGGCATTTGCCCGGTCGAGGGCCGCGCGAAAACCGTCGAGATATTTTTGGTCGAGTGAGCGGAAATGATGGCTCCAGGGCTCGATCTTGTTCACGTGAAAGCGCTCGATGATGTGGGCGGCGAATTCCGTGATCTCCATTTTTGCAGAGGTCTTTGCGGCAGCGGTCACATATTCGCCCGGCAGAACGAAATCGCGAAAGGGATAAGACGCTATGGCGATGCGCTCGCGCGAACTAGTGGGAAAGCTGACACCCGGTTGCGCTGCGGAAGCATTGGCCAGAGTGGGGAGAAGCATGGCGCCTGCGGCGAGCGCCACGGATTCGGAAAGGAATTCTCTGCGAGTCTTCATCGGGAAAGATGTTACCTGACGCGGCCGCTTACGAGGGGAAGTGAAAGTAGACGTCCTGCTTCGAGGCGACTGGCAAGCCGTCGAGCGTAGCGGGCTGATAGCGTCGCTGACGCAGCGCGGCGACAATTTTTTCGTCGATCCCGTGGCCGATCGCTTGCACGATTCGCGTCTCGACGACGTTGCCCTGCGCATCGATGGTGACTTCGACGATGACGTCACCTTTCAGGTCGCGCGGCAGTTCGGAGCGCGCGACTTGAGGGTCTGGAAACACGACAGGCAATGCAACGTGTACTTCATGACCTTCGATGGGGCCGTCGATCACGGTGCCGAGTGCGGAGCCGGCGCGGACGTTTTCTTCAGCGGGCTTGGCGTCGGCCGCTAACTGAAGGTGATCGGGCGGCGGCTTGACCGACGATGCTTTCGGCCTTCGACGAGGTGCTGGCTTGGCGTGTGCGAGCGTTATTTTGTTTTCGTCGGGCGAATCTTGGCCGTCCGGCGGAGCGTAGATCACGCGATAGGACTGCGTTCCGCTGCCATTGGCGAGCGACAATGGGATGAGTTCAATCGCCGGTGGATGATGGAGCAGAATCACGGCGAGGAGTCCCAGATGCGCGAGCACCGACGCCGCGACCGCACGATGCTTGCGGAAGCGTCCGGCTACGGGTTGAGTTTCGCCAAACACGCTATCTATACCTTATCTTGATCTGACGCTTGAGGACAGGAAAGGTTGCGGGGCGGGGGCTTGGGCGACGTTACTCGCGTGCGCAATTTGCCGGGAAAACGATGTCGCCGCTATGATTCCAAAAGGGGCGGCGGATACGCCCATTCTTTATTTCTGAAAGGGTACGATGATCGCGATTGTTTCGGGGCTGCCTCGTTCCGGCACTTCTTTGATGATGCAGATGCTGGTGGCGGGCGGTCTGCCAGTGCTTTCCGACGGCGAACGAAAGGCCGATACCGACAACCCGCGCGGCTATCTGGAATGGGAGCGTATCAAGCAACTGCCCAAAGAACCGTCGCTGATTGCGGAAGCGGAAGGCAAGGTCGTCAAAGTGATTTCGCAGTTGCTGCTCTCGCTGCCTGACGGGCACGAATATGGTGTCGTGTTTATGCAGCGTCCGCTGCCGGAAGTTTTGAAATCGCAAGACGAAATGCTGCGCCGGCGCGGGACGTTCGAGCCCAACGTGGATACATCTCCGATTGAAGAAGCGTTTCAGCGGCACCTGATCGAAGTGAATCGCTGGATGAACACAAAACCGAATGTACAGGCGCTGCGCGTGCATTATCATCGGGCGCTGCGGGAACCCAAGGCCACGGCGAAGGCGGTCGCGGAGTTCTTGAAAATCCCGCTGGATGTGGAAGCGATGATGCGGGAAGTGGACCCGAGCCTGCATCGCAATCGCATGAAGTAGACGTGTGTGAGTGGCGCGGGAGGTCCCGTCCGCGTGAACTGTGATCGACCACAAAATCAGCCGGCCACTTGCCCGTAGCGCTAGTCGACGGGACGCATCATTCGTAATCCGTTCCTGTGGGCCAGAGATAGCCTTGCCAGGTTACTTGGCGGCAGGACCCAGCGACTTCAGGTAGCTCACAATCTGCCAGCGTTGTGGTTCGGGCAGTTTGGACCAGACCGGCATTCCGCGACGGACCACTCCGTTCGTCAAGACCCAGAAAAGCGTTCCCGGTGTCGCTTGTTGGACTTCCGGGGCACGCAGACTGGGGCCCTTCTTTCCTCCTTCGGCGGGGCTGCCATGGCATTCCGCGCAGTGTCGTTCAAAAAGTTTTCTGCCGGCAGTCGCAGCATCCGGATCGGCTTCTAACGGATTTCTCCTGGCTCTTTCTTTCTCGGGAACTTTCGCGAGCTCGGCGTAGTGATGGAGGTTGCTGTCCGTGTTAGTAGTCGTCGAGTCATCGCTCTGTGCGAAGGCGAAAGATACGCCGAGAGCGAGAAGGCCTGCCAGTGCGGATCTCGCGAGTGTGTGCGGGTCGGGGAACCGGATACCTGTCGTCATCAGCGCCCTCCAAACATCCGGCTGACCAGCGCTCCGAAGCCCGAGAATTCACGGGAAACACCCCATCGCAGCAGAAAACGATGGCTGTTGTCGTTTAAGCCGAAGCCGGGGGATAGGCGCAGCGTCCAATCGGAGGGTAAATTCCAGGCCACAACGGGCGCAAGATAGTGTGACGTTTCATGCAGCCCCGGACTGACGGTGTCGCCTAAACCTCCGTACATTTCCACCCCGGCGATGAAATTCTCGCGACAGAATGTGCAGTTCTTGGCAGAGGCCTTAAGGGCCAGTGGACGGCTTGTGCCGATCGCGTAGCCAAACTCCCAAGGACCGCTCGGCAGCAGGGGTTTGGTGGCGAGCGGGTTTACGGCAATATTCCAGCCTTTGAACGTCTTGGAGAGAAGCAGCTTCAATTCCAGTTCGTGATTGTGTCCTTGACGAAGGAGGCCATTGGGGTCCGCATGGTCGGCTTCGACGTCGTGGCCTTCGATTTCTTTCATGATCTTGTCGGCTTCGCTGATCTGCTCATACTCGATATAGAGTACGGGATTGATGTAGTGCTCGTGCTGCAGCAGACGAAAACGATTCTCCCAGCGGAATCCAGTGAAGATGGTGCTGTCGCTGAAAGTGGTTTGTCCGTCGAGGTAGAGCTCGGTGGTCCACCATGCGGTGGCGCCGTATTCCAATTCAAGCCAATAGGCGTGGAAGTCGTTGCCACCGCGTTGCGTTGCAAAGTTGGAGAAATACTCCACATCCAGGCTGCCCGGCTCCTCCAGGTAATGGTTGTAGGTCACGATGTAAGGGCTCTCTTGCGCGCTAGAGGTGGCGGAGGCTAGAAACACCAACAGCAGGAGGACGCTGGTTCTGCGCACCGCCGTCATGATTGCGGGAAAGAAGGTAAAGTCCATGCGACTCCTGATTGAAAATGAAAATGAATTTCAATTTCAATTAGGAATTTTACGGTACCGGCCCCCGGTCCTGCCAGTGATTGAGGTCACGGTTGCGTGTGATTACAAAACAATTACAAAACGCCTGGCGCGGGCGCGAGTCGATTGCTGTTACAGGGGCGGCGTGCGTCGGGCTCGAATCGACTGCTGCAAGCCCGCTTTTCCGGCGGGAAGTTGGAAGCCAATCTTGCGTCGTGCAGCAGGCAACGGAGTCATCAGCTTCTTGATGGCGTCAATGATGGCCTGAATGGTGTTGTCGTGCGTTCCTAGTCGATGCTCCAGTTCTTCGATCTTGGACGCAATCTTCCCGTTGTCCGCCAGCATCGCCCGCATTCGGACAAAGGCGCGCACTACGAAAATGCCCATGTCCACTGCCTTTTTGGAATTGAGCACCGTCGCGGCCATGGCAGCACCATGCTCGGTGAATGCGTACGGGCGAAAGCGTCGGCCACCGCGACCCCTGTTTGAGGTCGCAAATTGCGACCTCAAAGATTTCACTTCTTCCGGTGTGAGCTGGAACATGAAATCCGGCGGAAATCGTTGCTGGTTACGCTTTACCTGTTCATTGAGTCGTTTTACGGTTACGCCGTAGAGTTCGGCTAAGGCGGTGGCAAGGACAACCTTCTGTTGGCGAAGGATCAGGATTCGCGATTCAATCGAGACCACAACTGCTAATCGCTGACTGGGTGCGGTGCGGAGTTTTCGCGCTGGTTTGGCCATGAAGACGAAGACCTCATCTTCGATGCTAGCGCTCTATCCGTTTTGAAAATGTGACGGCGGCTGGTCGTGATTGTGATGAAAAATCGAAAGGTCGGGCCGAGCGGAAAAGACTAAGTGATGCTCACTTCTGTATACGTGCCATAGACTTGCCGCAGTGCCTCGCAGATTTCGCCCACGGTGGCGTAGGCGCGGACGGCATCGACGATGTAGGGCATGGTGTTGGCGTCGGAGATGTGGCCGTTCGTTCCGGCGGAGGGTGTATTGGCGGCGGCCTGTTTGAGTGCATCGAGGCGGCGCTGCACTTCGTCGTTCGATCGGCGGGCGCGGAGGGCTTTCAACTTCGCTTCCTGAGCGCGGGCGACAGACTCGCCGATGTACAACGTGTGGGGCGATTCTTCATCGATGACGAAATCATTCACGCCCACGGTGATCTTCTCGTTCGCTTCGGCGGCGCGCTGGTATTGATAACTGGCGTCGGCAATTTCTTTTTGGGGGTATCCGCGCTCGATGGCGTTGACCATGCCACCCATCTGGTCGAGTTTGTCGAAGTAGTCGAAGGCGCCCTTTTCCATGTCGAGAGTCTGCTTCTCGACGAAGTAGGAACCGCCGAGCGGATCGACAGTCTGGGCGACTCCCGATTCGTAAGCAATGATCTGTTGCGTACGCAGCGCGATGCGCGCGGCTTCTTCGGTGGGCAGGGCGAGCGCTTCGTCGTAGGCGTCGGTGTGCAGGGATTGCGTTCCGCCGAGCACGGCCGCCAGCGCCTGGAGTGCTACGCGTGCAATGTTGTTCATTGGTTGCTGTGCGGGTAGAGAAACGCCTGCGGTCTGGGTGTGGAATCGCATCAGCCGGGTGCGATCGTTCTTTGCGCCGAAGCGATCCTTCATCAGGCGATACCAGATTTTGCGGGCCGCGCGATATTTTGCGATCTCTTCGAAGAAATCGTTGTGGGCGTTGAAGAAGAAGCTGAGGCGCGGGCCGAAATCGTCGACATCGAGGCCGCGGCGGCGTGCCCACTCGACGTATTCGACGCCGTCGTAGATGGTGAATGCCAATTCCTGAAGCGCGGTCGAGCCGGCTTCGCGGATGTGGTAGCCGGAGATGGAAATGGTGTTAAAGCGCGGCGTGAATTTCGATCCGAATTCGAAGGTGTCGATCACCAGGCGCATCGACGGCGCGGGCGGATAGATGTATTCCTTCTGCGCGATGTATTCCTTGAGGATGTCATTCTGAATGGTGCCGGAGATCTTTTTCCAGTCCGCGCCCTGTTTTTCGGCGACGACGAGATACATCGCCCACAGGATGCTGGCCGGAGAATTGATGGTCATCGAGGTGGTGATTTTCTCGAGGTCGATGCCGTCGAACAATATTTCCATGTCTTCGAGGGAATCAATCGCTACGCCGCACTTGCCGACTTCGCCTTCGCTGGCCGCATGATCGGAGTCGTAGCCCATCAGGGTGGGCAGATCGAAAGCGACCGAGAGTCCGCCTCCGCCGTGCTCGAGCAAATACTTGTAGCGCTGATTGGTTTCTTCGGGCGAGGCGAAGCCGGAGAACATCCGCATTGTCCAGAGCTTGCCGCGATAGCCGGTGGCGTGAATGCCGCGCGTGTAAGGAGGCTGTCCGGGATAGCCGAGATATTGTTCGTAGTTCCAGTCGGCGGGAAGGTCGGCCGGGGTGTAGAGACGGCGAATGGGTTCATTTGAAATTGTGCTGAAGCGGGCGTGGCCGTGTTCGTCGAGGTTGGTGCCGGTGGCCGCGCCGATCGGTTTTTCGGGAGCCTTGTCGAGTGTAGGTGTGAGCGTCTTCTCCGCCCAGTCTTTTTCTGTCGAGGAGGGATGGCGGCCTTGAAGAATGTCGGCAGTTGGGTCTTCGGCGACGGCCGGCTTGGTCACGCTCGCATTCGGTTTCATCTCAGACATTCGGCTCCCCAACGCTGAGTCTGATAATAGAGGACGGTTGCGGGAGCGACAAGGTTACGCACCGACCGAGCGGTTGGTGGGAAGCAACATCCACCACGGAGGCACGGAGACACGGAGGGGATTGGGGATTGAATTGTTAGGTTGAGTAGAGACGGCGCCTTGCCGTGTCTCAGGCCACGAAGGAGCCGCGGCAAGCCGCGTCTCTACACTGGTATTCTTGTTGCCTGCCGGGGGAGGACATTCTGAAGGCATTTCGTCAATTGCTGAAGCGCACGCCCGTGTATGGTGTCTACAAAGAGCTTGGACATCATCCTGACTACTGGTATTGGATTCTGCGCGGACGTCCGACGCGCTCTCCGCATCTGCTGAAACAGAAAACCGTGCGCGAGTATGGCGAGAAGCATGGTCTGAAGACGCTGGTGGAAACCGGGACTTACTACGGCGAGATGGTGGCGGCGATGAAGACCCGCTTCGATCGCATTTATTCGATTGAATACGTCGCGGAGTTGGCGGAGCGGGCTGCGAAGAAGTTTGCGCGCGATTCGCATATCCGAATTTTCTGCGGGGACAGCCGAGTGGTGATGCCGGAAATTCTTGCGCTGTTGAAAGAGCCTGCGCTTTTCTGGCTCGATGCTGGCTACTACGGATGGGTCGGCAAGCAGGGCGATCAGCAGCGGCTGTCGGCGGAACTGGAGATGATCCTAAGCCATCCGTACCCGCACATTATTTTGCTGGACGATGCGCGTGGCTTGACTGGCCAGCAGGGAATCCCTTCGGTTGCGGAAGTGAAGACGTATGTGGAGTCGACGTTTCCGCAGAGGCAGGTGGACGTGCAGTTCGACATTATGCGGGTCACGCGGCGGGGGTAGTGATACCCACCGTACGTGCGAGATCAACCCACTGGACTTGTCATCCTGAACGAAGCGAAGGACCTGCTTTCTTTTGCAGCTCCCAGGCTTTTGCGTATTTCCACGACACATACACTGCGTGATAGAGATGCAGCAACAACCCTTCGCGGCCGTCGAGGAATCCGAGGCGGAAAAAATAGTTGTAGACGAAGGTTGCCGCCGGCCGCAGCAGGATGTTGAAGACGCTGAAGCGGCCCTTGGCGGCAATCATCTCGGCGCCGAGTGAGGAGTAGCGGTTCATGTGGTCGAGGTAGTCGGCGAGGGTGGGGTAGGAGTGGTGGACGATGTCGGGTTCGATGGGGAACGTAACTCCCTCGACCTTAAGCGATTCGTGGACCGAACGCTCCTCGAATCTTCCGAAGCCTCTCTTAAAGAGGCGTACCTTGGGATCTGGCCAGAAGCCGCCGTGTTTCATCCATCGACCCAAGAAATGATTTCTTCGATGGAAACGGAAACTGTGGAGATTAGCGGGATATGGTTTCTTACCTCGATTGCGGTCGACGTCTTCAAGGTGTTCGGGAATTGAAAAGCCAATTGCAGAAGCTGGCAACTCATCACTCAATTCCTCATCTGCATCCAAACTCAGAATCCAATCGCCACTTGCTTTGTCGATGGCCGAGTTCTTTTGTGCGGCGTAGCCTTTCCACTCTTCGATAAAAACTTTTGCGCCGAATGATTTCGCAATCTCGACGGTGCGATCGGTGGAGCCGGAGTCGACGACGATGATCTCGCCTTTGCCATCGGAGACGAGTGGTTGCACACTGGCGAGCGTGCGTCCGATGTTGGCTTCTTCGTTGTGGGTGATGATGACGACAGAGAGGGTCACGGGGAGAGGATACTCGACCGATGCAGGAACGGGAAGCGAACAGCAGGTCCTTCGCTTCGCTCAGAATGACAATTCTGGAAAACGAAACCGGCGGGCGAGTCGCCCGCCGGACAGCCGTCGCTACGAAGAACGGTTATTGTTGCGGCGGTTGCACCGGGGTCTGCTGTTCGGCGGGGCGCGGCGCTACATAGGGGACGTTTGGCATTTTTGAGACTTGTCCGCGCTCGGCGTCGGACATCAGGATGCCCAGCCGGTCGAGCGTGGCTCCGGTGGCGCGATCCAATTCCACGCGCGACTTCTCGTAGGCGGAATTGGCCGAAACCAGATTCGACGCCACCTGCGTCAGGTCGCGTTCAGACTGCAAGACCAGGGTGGTGGTCGAAGCGCCGAGCGCATACTTCTTCTGTTCCGCGTCGAGCGACTGCTTGCCGAGTTCGACGGCTGCGCGTGCCGCTTCGACACTGGCTCGGTTCTGCAGGACCGAAAACTGCGCGTTGCGAACTTCGATGCGAATGGTGTTTTCCTGCTGCTGCATGCGCATCTGGGCCTGCCGATATTCCAGCTCCGCACGGACCTGGTCGGCTTGCGCTGCGCGGTTACGGATCGGAATGCTCAGCTGCAGGCCGATGCCCTTGTCGGGAGCGGTAGAGTCGATCAGCTGGTTCAATGTGCCTCCGTACCCAACGGATGGCACGGCTGTTTGTGAGCATCCCGGCAGGTTACCGTTGGCTGAGCATAGGTTTGCCAGATTCTGATCCCCGCCGATACCTGAACCGCCGTAAAAAGCAAACAAATTGAGTGCGGGCAGCAGAGCGTTTTTGGTGGAACGCGTGTTGATGTCGCGATTGGTCAGGTCAATCCGCGACTCTGCGAGTTCGGCCCGGTGCGCCAGGGCCTGGTTGACCAAATCCTGAGTAGGAACGACAGGTTCATTGTCGGGCACCGACATGGTGTCGGTCGGAATCACCTCGGCATCCGCCAATCCTGGATCTACCAGGGTGCGGCTGAGGGCGTTCTTGACCAGAAGTTGCTGCAACTGCAGGTTGGTCTGAGACACAATCAGCGATTGCTGGTTGGTCGCCACCACGCTGCGAGCGCGCACCACTTCGATCGGGGCCAGCGTCCCAATCTCGACTTGCTTCTGATTGTCGGAGAGCGTCTTGTTGGCCAGCGCGAGTGAGTCTTGTTGCACTTTTACGTTCTCATACGCATTGACCAGGTCCCAGTAGATGTTCTGGATCTGGTTGACCGTAGCGATCACCTGAAGGCGGAACGCGACATCGGAGATCTCGCGGTTGTTCTTCGCGATCCGGATGAATCGCGTGTTGGCCGAGCCGAAGCCAGCAAGCAACGGCTGGGTGAGCGTGGCCCGGAAACCGGAACTGAGCAAAGGACTACGGTTCTGAAACGTTGACGTTGTTGTACCGCGCGTATTGTTGAAGCTAATGGAGAGGTTGCTGCCCCAGTGGAAGCCCTGCTGATAGCCGAAATCCCAGGCGCTATTATGAGTATCGGTAAAAGGATTGGCAAAGGAGCTGGCAGCCTGGATGCGCGCCTGATTTATCTCGAATGTGCCCGTCAGGACCGGATCAAACGACGGAATCGCCGCGCCCACGCCCGAAGTGGACGTGACCAGGCCAGCTGCGCCCGCGCCCGCGCCACCAGATCCGCCGGTCGTTCCGCCCGCGCCACCGCCATTGGATGTCGATCCAATGCCGGTGCCGGTGCCGCCCGGTGTTCCCTGCACGACGCCAGTATTCACGCCACGCGTGGCCGCTCCGGCCTTGGCGCGCCAGATGTCGGTGTCGGCGATGTTGAGGTTGTAGCGCGCGATGGCGATGTCGAGGTTGTTCTCCAGCGCGAGCGCTACCGCGTCGTCCATGGAGATGTAGAGCTTGCCGTCGCGCATGAGCTGATCAAAGCGCGCGGTGTTGGCCATGTTGGGTTGGGTCACGGTGCGTGCCGAGTAGGGCGCAACCGGGTTGACCCAATGGGAGCGCGGCTGAGAATAGGTTTTGAGCTCAAACGGCTGAGCCGCCGTTGGCTGGGCCTTTTGGGCCTGGGCCGAGGGAGCGTTGGGCATGGGTGAGGCATCCTGCGCCCATCCGGCAGGAACGATGGCGCTGGCAAGGAGAAGGGCGGCCGCCTGCCGGTAAGCGGAAGTCAGTGTCGAACGTAGCATTGGTGTCATCTCCATCAATCAGGCCTGAGAAGAACTGACGAGGTTATCAGGACGTTTCTTGGTACGTAGAACGTGGGGCAAGAGTTCCTTGCAATCCACCGAAGAAGCTGGCTTTTTCATTAGATCGTCAGTGCAATAGTATAGCTGACGCGGCCGGTGAGTTTCTCGTGCGGCACGCGTAAAACTTTGTAAACATTATGGATGAAGCATCCGCAATCGAGGACTCGGAAAAAATTGCGCGCAATCTGAAACTGATCCTTGCCTACGACGGTTCTGAGTTCTCCGGCTGGCAGGTGCAACCGGGACGGGCCACCATCCAGGGCACACTGGCCTCAGCGATTGGACGGCTGACGGGGGAAAATGTACTGCCGCAAGGGTCGGGACGCACCGACGCCGGCGTGCATGCTTTCGCGCAGGTGGCCACTTTCCAGACCGCGGCGTCGATTCCCACCGAAAACTGGATCAAGGCGCTGAACGATATTCTGCCGGCGTCCATTCGCGTGCTGCAGGTGAACGATGTTCCGCTGGAATTTCACGCGCGCAAGTCAGCTCTCGCCAAGACCTACCGCTATCGCATGTATCGGGGAGCGATTTGTCCGCCGTTTATCGCTCGGTATGCGTGGCACTATCCGTTTCCGTTGGACGAATTGCTGATGGCGCAGGCCGCTTCCCTGGTGGTTGGCGAACATGATTTCACTTCGTTTGCGGCGGCGGATGCGGAGAGGGCGGAGCGGATGGCTGCGGGCGAAAGTCAAAACCAAGATCAAAATCAAAACCCTAACCACAAGGGGCACAGGGGATCACAGGGGCAAAGCGAAAACCAGATCACCAACATCCGGACGATTTTTTCTTCGGAGTGGTCGCGCGAGGGCGACGACCTCGTCTACACCGTGCGGGGAAGAGGGTTCCTCCATCACATGGTGCGCAACCTGGTCGGCACGTTTTTGCTGGTCGGGAAGGGAACTCTGAGCGGGGACGATTTCCGGGCGATCCTCCATGCAGGCAATCGTTCGGCCGCCGGTCCGACAGCGCCCGCGAGCGGACTGTATTTGGTGGGGGTGGAGTACTGAAGGGCAGCTTTTAGCAGTTAGCACTTAGCAATTAGCCAAAACCGTTCGTCAGACAGCTCCAGGCTAAATGCTAAGTGCTAACTGCTAAGTGCTGTTCTACACTGTCCCTGCGATGGCTACCGAACTCCAGGCCGCGGTTTCACGGATTGCGTCGGTGAATCCGGCTACGGGCGAAGTGCTGGGTGAATTGGATTGTGCGGGGCCGACGGAAGTGCGTGCAGCGGTGGCTCGGGCGCGGGCGGCGCAGCCGGGTTGGAATGTCTGGGGAATCCGCAATCGCGTGAAAGTGTTGCGACGGTTCCAGTCGATTCTTCTTTCCCGTAAAAGCGATGTTGCGCGGCGCATCACGCAAGAGGCGGGAAAGCCGTACGTCGAGTCGTTGCTCACGGAAGTTTTGGTGGTGCTGGATGCGGCGCGGTTCCTGATCGAAAACGCTTATCGCCTGCTTCGCGATGAGAGGCTGCCGCACGGTAATCTCGCGCTCAAAACCAAGTCAGGACGCGTGCTGCACGAGCCGTATGGCGTGATCGGAATCATTTCGCCGTGGAATTATCCGTTCTCGATTCCGGCGACTGAGGTGATGGCGGCACTCGTTGCGGGAAATTCGGTTGTGCTCAAGCCGTCGGAGTTCACGCCGTTGATCGCGCTCGAACTGCAATCGTTGTTGCGGGAGGCGGGCGTCCCGAACGACGTTTTCCACGTTCTTCCCGGCGAAGGCGCTGCCGGAGCCGCTCTGGTGCAGAGCGCTATCGACAAACTGGTATTCACCGGTAGTGTCGGGACCGGCCGGCGGATTGCGCAGGTTGCGGCCGAGCGTCTGCTGTCCGTGGTCCTCGAACTGGGCGGCAAGGATCCGATGATCGTGCTCGACGATGTCGATATTGATGTGGCTTCGAGCGCGGCGGTTTGGGGTGCTTTCGTCAATGTGGGACAGGCGTGTCTTTCGGTCGAACGGTGCTACGTGCATCAGAAGCTGTATGCGGCGTTTGTCGAGGCTTGTGCGGACAAGGCGCGCAAGCTGCGCGTCGGGAATGGAACGGACTCGGCGACCGATGTTGGTCCGATGATCAGCGAACAGCAGGTGCGAGTGGTGGAAGCGCATGTGGCTGACGCGGTGGCGAAGGGTGCTCGCGTTCTGGCGGGCGGAGCGCGGTTGCGCGAGTTGGGTCCGACGTTCTTCGCGCCCACGGTGCTGGCGGATGTGAACCACTCGATGCGCGTCATGCGCGAAGAAACTTTTGGACCGGTGTTGCCGATCGCGGCTTTTTGCGACGATGACGATGCGGTTCGTCTGGCCAACGATTGTGGCTACGGACTGGCGGCGAGCGTCTGGACTCGCGACCGCGCGCGGGGTGAGGCATGCGCGCGCCAGATTCAGGCGGGTACGGTGATGGTGAACGATGTGCTTTCGTGTTTCAGCATCAGCGAGGCTCCGCATGGAGGAGTGAAAGCCAGCGGGCTGGGCCGCACTCACGGACGCTGGGGTCTGGAAGAAATGGTGCGCGTGAAGTACATCGACAGCGACTGGCTGCCGGGCATGAAAAAAATCTGGTGGTTCGGCTATGGCGGCGAGTTTACGCGGGAGATGGAAAGTTTTCTGGATTTGATTTTCGCGCGACCGTTGCGTCAGAAGATGAAAGCGGCAATGGGCGCGGGTGCCGCACTGTGGCGCCGGAAGCTGTGAAACAGCACTCAGCCGTCAGCACTCAGCTTGAAGAACTTGAGTGCTGATTACTGAGTGCTGAATGCTGAATGCAGATTTCTAGTCTGCTGCTGCGGTGGTGCCCACGTTGGCCTTGGCGGCTTCTGCCTGGCGCAACCTCACGGAACGGTTTGAGGGCAAGCCCGCGTCCCGAATTTTGTAGAGCAGCGCACGATAGCTGATGCTCAAGGTCTTTGCCGCCTGCTTGCGGTTCCAGTGGTGCTGTTGCAGGACTTTGAGGATGACCTTGCGCTCCAGTTCGCGGACGGCTTGGCGGGTCATCTTCTTCAGCGAGATGGGACCATCGAACGAAATCTCCGGATTGAAGAAGTCCGGCTCGCGAGCCACCAAGTCGTTGGTGATGACTTCTTCCTGTCCGAGGATCACGTAGCGCTTGACCAGGTTTTCCAATTCGCGGATGTTGCCGGGCCAGTGATATTTCTGCAAAACGCTCATCACTTCATTCGACACAGGACGGGCGCGGCAGTTGTATTTGCGGTTGTAGTATTCGAGGAAGTAGTGGACCAGGTCTTCAATGTCGCCGCGGCGTTCGCGCAGGGACGGCATGCGCAGATTGACTACGTTGATTCGGTAGTAGAGATCCTGACGGAAGGTGCCGCTTTCAATCTCCGCCTCAAGGTTGCGATTGGTGGCGCAGACTACGCGGACTTCGACTTTCTTGTCTTCCTGGGCGCCGATGCGGCAGAACTGGCCGTCCTGCAGGAGTTGGAGCAGTTTGGATTGCAGGGAGAGATCGAGCTCGGAAATTTCGTCGAGGAACAGGGTGCCGCGATGGGCCAGCTCGACTCGTCCGGGTTTCATGCCAAAGGCTCCCGTGAAGGCGCCCTTTTCGTAGCCGAAGAGCTCGCTTTCCAGCAGCGTGCCGGGAATGGCGGGACAGTTCACCTTGACCAGAGGGCCATTCTTCCAAGGGGACAGTCCATGGATGAGGCGGGCGATGATGTCCTTGCCGGTTCCGCTCTCGCCGTGAATCAGGACGGGAACGTTGGCTGCCGCCACCTTCGACAGCTGTGAGCGGACTGCCTGCATCGCCTCGGAATGGCCGAATACGATGTTCTCAGGTGGAATTTCGCCTAGCGACTGCGCCAGCGAGCCAAACTGAAGGTTGCTCATAGTCCGGAAGCCTCAGGGGGTGATTTACCACCCGCATGCACTAAAAGTGCAACCCGAGCACCAAACTCCCCAAGCCTCCTGAAAGGCATGCCAGAACCGACCTAAGCCAATACTCATGTTTAGGTTAGAGCTGTTTGTATGGGGTAGGGCCCGACAGCCAAAAATTGTCAGAAAGCCCGTCCTAAAGACGGAATGACAGGGAAAAACATTTCACACCGCAGAACCGGCTTTCCTCATTAGGGAGCGGGGTACCGCCGCCGCGTCGGTGCTTAGGGGCCGCAGGAACTTCAATCCCAGGAGATGGTGGTCGTTCAAATGAGCGACCCAAACGGTGCGCGCCCGCAGGGCCCGTGAGGGTCGACGAACGCCGTCGGCGGAAGCGATGGGAGCACTGGGTATTTCTAGCGAAACCGAGCTGGATTTGGCTATAGAGCGCCGAACGATCACCGCGGCACCCCCGGCGGAAATGTTCAACGCAGTGGCAAACTCCAGCGATTCCTTGCCGCTCTCGTCCAAACTGCGGACGAAGACCGGGATGGCAAGGTGAAGCCGTGCCCATTTGCGCTGTTCTTTTCTAGGGGAGTTCTTCTTCAATGCCTTAGCCACCCGAAACAAGGGATAGATACCCTGAGATGTCGCAGATTGGGGGCCAAACCTCCTACCGAACCGGCGTTCCCGCAAAATCCCGCGAAACCTCGCTTCTACCACGGGAATCGCTTAGGCGCGCATTTTATACCAAATTTGGAATCCGGGAATTGAAATTGATGAGAAGTGCAACATTTTGTCCTTCTGTGCCGTCGAGAGTGCATTTCCGGTTGACAGTGCCCAATACCTGACATACGATTAACTCACTCTCGTTCTGGCGGTAGCTTGTCCCTCCCCTTAGATAGTTCATTTAGATAGACCATTACTTTTGGGTTTCCCCGATGGCCGCAACGCCTGACAAAAGTCTTGATATGCCCCTTGGAGGCGCTCGTTCGGAGGATCGTAGACCTCCGGCAGCTGCGCCTGCTGTGCAGGACTCTCCGGCTGATATCACGGGTGAATTCGAGCAGTTGCGCGATCGTTTTCGGCGTACGACGATTGCGTTGAGTTCGGCCGCCCACGATCTGAAAACACCTCTTGCGATCCTGAACGGCTACACGGAATTGCTGCAAAGCGAAAAGCTGGGTTCCTTGAATGAACGGCAGCGCGAAGTGTTGCAGGATATGTCCTCCAATGGGCAACGACTGCAACATTTCATCCAGGACTTTCTCACCTACACCGTGCTGGAGACCGGCGAACTTCGCATGCAGTTTGAGTTGGGTGACATTAACGTGGCGCTCTCCGAAGTGTGCCGATTGTGGTCGCCGCGATTTCAGGAGCGCGGACTGGCCCTGTATTTTCTGGCCAATGAAAAGATAAGTCCGCTGCCGATGGACTCGGCGAAGATTCAGCGTGTGATCTCGAATCTCCTGGAGAACGCATCGAAGTTCACGCCGCAGGGCGGGACAGTCTGGCTGCATGCGGAACCGTATGCGTGGGAGCGGCGCGCGGCCAGCAAGCCGACTGCGGCTGGGGAACGCCGCCGGCGCGCGACGGACGCACCGAATGCAATCAAAGTGAGCGTTTCGGACACGGGGCCGGGCATCTCGCCGGAATACCATTCGGAAATTTTTGACGACTTCTTTCGCCTGCCGGGCAGCGAGGCTTCCGAGGGCATGGGCCTGGGGCTGGCCATTGTCCGCCGCCTGGTGCATGGCATGGGCGGAAAAATCTGGGTGGAAAGCGAGGCGGGAGCAGGCTGCAAATTCTCCTTCCTGATTCCACTGCAACCAATTCTAAGCGGCATGTCAAAAGGATCGAGCCAATGAGCGAAGCCAACATCCTACTGGTGGACGACGAACCAGGGATGCTGCGGTACATCAAAACGCTGCTGGAGGTAGACGACTACAAAGTCGAAACCGCCACCACTGGCGAAGAAGCAGTGGCACGCGTGCAGAAGGGTCTGCATCCCGACCTCGTGCTGCTCGATCTTCTCATGCCCGGAATCGACGGTCTGCAGACGCTGGAGCAGCTCCGGCAGATCAAGCCCGGGTTGAAGGTCGTCATGCTTTCTTGCGTGAACGACACGCGCAAAGTCGTGCAGGCGATGCGGTTGGGCGCGCACAACTATTTGACCAAGCCCTTCCAGAAAGCCGAACTCGATGCCGTGATTGAACAGTGCATCGGCGAAACCAAGGGCGAAAGCTACGCGGGCGATGTCGAGGAGCTCTGTGACGACGTGTTTTTTGTGGCCGCCAGTCCGGCGATGAAGAAGATCCGCTCGCAGGCAGCGCTGGTCGCGAATGTCGATATCCCAGTCCTGCTGCTTGGGGAAAGTGGTACCGGCAAGGAAGTGCTCGCACGCCTGGTACACAAGCTCTCGCCGCGCGCGCACCGCACGTTTCTGAAAGTGAACTGTGCGGCTGTTCCGGCGGACCTGCTGGAAAGCGAATTGTTCGGATACGAAGCCGGCGCTTTCACCGGTGCCACGCATCCCAAGCCGGGCAAGTTCGAAATCTGTAACAAAGGCACGATCCTGCTCGACGAAATCGGCGAGATGCCGCCGCTGCTCCAGGCGAAGCTGCTGCACGTGTTGCAGGATCAGCAGTTCTCTCGCCTCGGAAGCCGCACGGTGATCAAAGTGGACGTGCGCATCCTGGCCGCCACCAACATCAATATTCCCGAAGCGCTGGCCACCAAGCGGCTGCGCGAGGATCTGTACTATCGGCTCAACGCCTTTACCATGTCGCTGCCGCCTTTGCGAGAACGCAAGGAAGAGATTCCGATTCTGTTGAAGCACTTCATGGCGCGGATGTCGGAACTTTATGCGCGCGCTCCGTTGCCGCTTTCGCCGGTGATGATGGATGCGTGCCTGAAGCATCCCTGGCCGGGCAACCTGCGCGAGTTAAGCAATTTTGTAAAGCGCTATCTGGTGCTGGGAGACGAGCAACTGGCCGTTCAAGAACTACAGCCCAGACCCGATGGCGGCAACGGCTTGCAGATGGATGCGGCCGGGAGATCCGCTGTGGCCGGAGCCGGAGCGGGAGTTGGTGGTGGCGCCGGGGGTTTGAAGTCGCTGGCGCGCAATGCCAAAGACGAAGCCGAAGCGGAAGCCATCTCCCGCGCACTGGAAGAGACCAACTGGAATCGTAAACAGGCGGCTGTGCTGCTGAAGATCAGCTACAAGGCGTTGCTCTACAAGATCCGGCAGTATGGGATCGCGCAAAGCCGTAGCACGCACCGGCTGTCGGCCGGCGCTTGAAAATCAGTACTGAAACTGGTGCGGATAAGAGGACTTGAACCTCCACGACCTTGCGGCCACTAGGTCCTGAACCTAGCGCGTCTGCCAATTCCGCCATATCCGCAATTTGAAGAAAAACGGCAGGACCCCCTTTCCGAAGGGGACTACACTACTATCTACTGGCTGGTGGCAGGCTGTCAAACGAGCCGTCAGTTCGTTCGATAGATTTGTATAGAGACGCGGCTTGCCGCGTCTCCGCCGCTGAATCAAAACACCATGGGTGCCGATAACAAAATCCCACCTGAAATCGCACGCGAACTGCGTACTCTCGTCCACGATCTCAGCAACTCGCTTGAGACCATCCTGCAGGCGACCTATCTTGTTTCCCAAACCGAGCTTCCCGCCAGCACTCACCGCTGGATGGAAATGATGGGTCAGGCTTCGCAGGAAGCAGTCACGATCAACCGCAAGCTCCGCGAGATTCTTCGCACGCAAAGCTAGGCTTGTCTTACGCCAGCTTCGCATCCATCGTAATTTTCGCGTTCAACACCTTCGACACCGGACACCCCGCCTTGGCATTGGCCGCCGCCGTGTTGAACGCCTCCGCGCTCGCGCCCGGAACTTTCGCGACCACGTCCAGATGTACCGCAGTGATCGTCCACCCGGCTTCCAGCTTTTCCATGGTGAGCGTGGCGGAAGTTGCAATGCTCTCGGGCGTAAGGTTCGCGCCCCCCAGTTGTGCCGACAGCGCCATCGAGAAACACCCCGCGTGCGCCGCCGCAATCAATTCTTCCGGATTCGTTCCCGGAGTATTCTCAAACCGCGTGGTGAACGAATACGGCGTATTCGAAAGCACTCCGCTCGCCGACGACACCGTTCCTTTTCCGTCCTTCAGTCCACCCTTCCACTCCGCACTGGCTTTGCGTTGCATCGCGATCTCCTCACCGCAAGATGAATAATTGAGTCTCTGGCTATTGTAAGAGGGAAAGAGATTTTCAGCATTGGCGGTCCGCAATAAACAAGACTGGAGCGTCGGCAACTTGCCGGCTGTCTCGAGGGCACCCTGCCTCGGCTGTGGCGGCGAGTCGCCGCCACGACTGCCGGCAAGGTGCCGGCGCTACCGTCGTAATACCGCCGGCGGCGAGTCGTGGCGCCACGCGAGAGCGCTCAGTAGAAATCCGAACAACTCAAATAGAAGCCGCACTTTTTGCAGACGGCCTTGCATCGGTGTCCGGAGAGTTCGGCGGAGCAATTCGGACAGAATGAGGAGGCGTCCATCTTGCGAGTGGTGGGCAAAGTCACGACTTCTAGACGCGTCGGCTGGGGCGGGACCGGGGGAGCTGAACTCATGGCAGCTTTGTAGCACAGGACTCAAGGCGGCGGGAAGCCCTATTCCTGGTGCAATCGCTTTTTACATCCAACTGCCGCTGGAAGGAGACGACGTCAGAAAAAACTCCGCCGGAAAAGGTTCACGCGCCCTCATCGAACTGCTAGACTCCCGCGTCATGGACTCGCCATCTCTACACCGGCAAGGGGCGGTGCTCATCCGTGGCCGGGACCTTCACTGCTACCGATCTTCCAGGCAATCTGCCGCAGCATGCCCAGCCACAACTGGGCGTCGCGGCTCTCGAGATTCATTCGCCGGATCAGCCGCCGCACTTTTTCTTCCGTCGCTTCCGCCTCTCGAGGCTTGATGTATCCGCTGGTCTGCAGGATGTCGAGCAGCTTGACGGTGAGCCGCTCGATTTCTGTAGCCCGGCCCGGCCGCGTCTGTTCTTTGGCTTGCGGAGCCTGGCCGCGCCGAATTATTTCGTAGATGCACACGGCCACCGCCTGTCCCAGATTCATCGAGGTGTGCTCAGAGCGCGTGGGAACCGTCATCAGCCAGTGGCAATGGCTGAGGTCCTGATTGGACAGGCCATACCGTTCGGAACCGAACAGCAGCGCGACTTTGTCCTTGTCCTTGTCCGCGGCGAGCCGCTTGCGAATCAGGCGCGCTCCAGCTTCCAGCTTGCGCAACGGATGATGCAACTCGCGATGGCCGACGGCGGTTGTCCCCACCACCAGGGTGCAGTCGGCTACGGCCTCTGCGACGGATTCGTATTCCTCGGCGTCGGCCAGCAACTCGGCCGCGCCCACCGCTGAGCGCGCTTCGCGAAACGCCACCGCGTAGGGGTTGACGACGCGCAGCCGGCGCACTCCGAAGTTGCTCATGGCGCGGGCGGCCGCACCGATATTCAGCGGATTGCGGGCATTCACCAGCACGATCCGAAGGCGATCTAAATCGTTGCTCACGGTCCAGCCATTCTACGATGCGGCGGAGCGTATTCGCCGGTGGCGCATGCCAAAGTCCCGTTTGCGACTTCTGTGGTTGCCGCGCATCTAATCCGCAGTGTTACGATAGACAGTTCCGCAACAGGTTGCGGAATGAAGCTGTCCCGGTTGCCGCTGACACTGCGCACCGGCAACTCAAAATATTGGGAGGAACAATGGCCAGCAACGTCGTCGTGGAAGTAACCGACGCGAATTTTGATGCGGACGTATTGAAGTCGGAACAACCTGTTCTGGTGGATTTCTGGGCGACCTGGTGCGGTCCGTGCCGCGCGATCGCTCCCATCGTGGAGGAAGTGGCCGGCGAGTATCAGGGCAGAGCCAAGGTCGGCAAGATGGATGTGGACCGCAATGGCGCAACTCCGATGCGCTACAAAGTCACCGGCATTCCGACTTTGCTGGTCTTCAAGGGCGGACAAGTCGTCGAACAACTGGTCGGCTACAAGTCGAAGGAAGAAATTCATAAGGCCCTCGACCGGCACGTTGGGTAGTCGCTGAGGTCAAAGGTTAGAGGTCAGATTGCAGAGGTGAAAGCGCGAGAGATGTTTTACCTCTGCAATCTGATTTCTGACCTCTGACCTGTACTTCAGTACTTCCGCAACACTCCAATCACTCTGCCCTGAACTTCAACCGCAGCCGCCGGAACGATGATCGGCTTCATCGCTGCATTAGAGGGCTGGAGTCGAATATTCTCTCCCTCGCGAAAGAAGCGCTTCAGCGTGGCATCGGTGCGATCGACTAGTGCGACGACGATGTCTCCGTTGTGCGCCGTCTTCGATTTTTCGACAAGCACGTAATCTCCGCTGAGGATGGCTTCGTCCTGCATCGAATCTCCACGGACTTCGAGCACGAATACTTCTTTCGAACGGACGAAATCGGCGAGTGAAATCGTCTCGTTGGACTGCACCGCCTCAATCGGTTGCCCGGCCGCGATCCTCCCCAGCAAAGGCAGGACCAGCGCGGTATTCACGGCCATCGACTGCTTCAATTTTCCTTTGGGAGGCAGCAGATCGATCGAGCGGCTGCGATTGTAGTCGCGCGTCAGCAGGCCCTTTTTTTCCAGATTCGTGACGTGCTTGTGCACCGTGGCCAGCGAACTCAGGCCCATCCCAACCTTGATTTCTTCGTACGAAGGGGAGTAGCCATTCTCCGCCACAAAGCGCGACAGGAAGTCGTAGAGTTCTCGTTGCCGCTTGGTGATCGCCATGCCCGGAGTATGGGCGAAAGATAGGCGAATGTCAAGAGGAGCATGCAGCACGCAGCCGTCAGCTTTGCGTCTCTGCCTTCGGGCGCGCCTCTTCCCAAGACTCGGCAAACTGACCTGACCGGGGAAATTTGTACCAGGTGGAAAGAGAGAGAATCCACTTGGAGGAAAAGCGGGTCATGCCTATCCAGAGGTACAAGCCAGAGCAGATTGTGACGATGTTGCGGCAAGTTGAAGTGAGCATCG
>JAYTFO010000141.1:0-8751 GCA_043734305.1 Acidobacteriota bacterium
GATTTGATGGTGTCGAACTTCGCTGCGGCGCTTGCGGCAGGCGAAACGTTTAGCAGTCCATTCGCGATGACTGGATGTGGAGTTGGGCCCCAGGGTCCGTGGGTGGATTCCGCCCTGCTGAACTTCTTCCGGCGCTCCGGCTTGAATCCATCCATTGCTGGAGCCTACCTGGCGAGTGGTGGCGCCGCTTGTGTCGGCCTCGCGCAACAAATTCTGCAAGGTCTTTCCAGCCAGGGCTTCAAAACCGACTGCGATCCGGCGACTTTTACGAATTGCGTTCCCTTCGGCGACATGGACGCCAACTACTCGAACGGAAGCTCCGTCTATCACGGACTCAGCGTCAACCTGCGCAAGCGTTTTGGCGGCCACTACGAATTCCTGGCGTCCTACACGTGGTCGCATGCCATCGACGACTCGGTCGACGTGCAGTCCACCACCACGCCCCAGGACAGCTTCTTCCCCAGCCACGACCGCTCCACTTCACTCTTCGATCAGCGCCACCGTTTTGTTTTCAGCGGCGTGTACCAGAGCGGCAAGCTATCCGGCACGGGCTTTGCCAGCAAGTTCTTCAGCAACTGGACGGTTGCGCCGCTGGTTGAATTCAGTTCCGGGCGGCCGTTCAACATCATCACCGGCAACGGCAACAACCTGCAGTTGTCTTCGTTAACGGGCCGGCCCAATAAGACCGTCAATCCAGCCTGCGGACCGGTCGTGACCTCCAAGTACTCGCCGACGGGCGTCTTTCAGGAACCTTGCCTCTTGAATTTTGACGGGACCTTGATCTCGCTGGACGGCAATGTTGGCCGCAACGCGGGCATCACCCCCTGGACGGTCTTTAACGACTTGCGGCTGGCCAAGCGAATTTATTTCGGCGAGCGCTTCAATATGGAACTGATCACCGATATGTTCAACCTGGCAAACCGTTACAATGTGTCTGCTGTCAGCCCGCTCTTCAAAAATGCAGGACAGGCAACGGCGGCTTACGATCCACGGCAGTTTCAGTTTGCGGTGAAGTTGAATTGGTAGATTTGAAGTAGCGAAGTAAAGAAAGATAACTCAATTTTCCGGAGACGACGGAACGATGAAACTCATTCTTAAGGCAGCGCTCACGATGCTTACGCTGGCACTGGCATTCTCTACTTATACGTTCGCGGACGCGGGCGGGGACACCTTCAAGGCGAAGTGTGCGGCTTGCCACGGTGCGACCGGCGCGGGCGACACCACCATGGGCAAGAACATGAAGCTGCGCGATCTCGGCTCCGCCGACGTGCAGAAACAAACCGACGACGAACTCACCACCATCATCACGGCGGGCAAGAACAAGATGCCGGCCTACGGCGCCAAGCTCTCCAAAGAGCAGATCGGCGAAGTCGTGAAGTTCATCCGCACACTGAAAAAATAATCGTAGAGACGCGGATTGCCGCGTCTCCGTTCGCGGAGGAGACGGGGCAATCCCCCGTCACTACGCCTAGTTTTTTGCGGTAGACGATACGGGCGTTACGCCGCGGACTTACGATCCCGCCCTCTTCTCAATTCTCGCCCAAGCGTCTTTCAGCGGCACGGTGCGGTTGAACACGAGCCTGCCCGGTTTCGAATCCGGGTCCACGCAGAAATATCCCAACCGTTCAAACTGATACCGGCTCTCGGCGGGCGCGTCCACCAATGATGGTTCCACCTTCGCGTTAGAAATCACTTCCAGCGACTGCGGATTCAAATTCGCCGTGAACTCCTGGCCGTCGTCCACTTGGTTCGGATCTTCTTTGATGAACAGTTTGTCGTAGACGCGCACTTCGGCATCGAGTGCATGCGCCGCCGACACCCAATGAATCGTGGACTTCACCTTGCGCCCATCGGGAGAGTTGCCCCCACGCGTCGCCGGATCGTACGTACAGTGCACTTCGACCACTTCCCCCTGGTCGTTCTTCACCACGCTGGTCGCAGTAATGAAATAACCGTAGCGCAGGCGCACTTCGCGTCCGGGAGAGAGCCGGTAGTACTGCTTCGGCGGATCTTCGCGGAAGTCGTCCTGCTCGATGTAGAGCACCTTCGAGAACGGCACCTTGCGTTTCCCGGCGCTCTCGTCTTCCGGATTATTTACCGCTTCCACTTCTTCCGCCTGGCCTTCAGGATAGTTGTCGATCACGACCTTCAATGGCCGCAACACCGCCATCACCCGCGGAGCGCGCTTGTTCAAGTCCTCGCGCACAAAGTGTTCGAGCATCGCCAGTTCAAGCGTGCCATTCGTCTTCGACACGCCGGTGGACGTACAAAAATTGCGAATCGCCTCCGGCGTGAACCCCCGCCGCCGAATCCCCGAAAGTGTCGGCATCCGCGGATCGTCCCATCCGTGGACCAGTTTCTCCTGCACGAGTTTGAGCAGTTTGCGTTTGCTCAGGAGGGTGTAGGTCAGGCTCAGCCGATCAAACTCGATCTGCTGCGATGGAAAAATACCGAGCTGCTGGATAAACCAGTTGTAGAGCGGACGATGATCTTCGAACTCCAGCGTACACATCGAGTGCGTCACCCGCTCCATCGAATCCGATTGCCCATGCGCGTAGTCGTACATCGGATAGATGCACCACTTATTGCCCGTCCGATGATGATCGGCGCGCAGGATGCGATACATCACCGGATCGCGCATGTTCAGGTTTGGAGAAGCCATATCGATCTTCGCCCGCAAGACGCGCGATCCATCGGGGAACTCGCCCTTGCGCATGCGCTCAAATAAATCGAGGTTCTCTTCCACTGCGCGATTGCGGAATGGGCTGTCTTGGCCGGGTTCGGTGAGTGTGCCCCGATGCTTGCGAATCTCGTCGGCGCTCAGGTCGTCGACGTACGCTTTTCCATCCTGAATAAGTTTGACTGCCCACGCATAAAGTTGGTCGAAGTAATCCGACGCGTAGTAAAGCCCGTCCCACTCGAACCCCAGCCAGCGGACATCCTTCATGATGGAGTCCACATACTCCTGCTCTTCTTTCTCGGGATTGGTGTCGTCGAAGCGCAGGTTGGTCTTGCCGCCAAACTCGTCGGCGAGCCAGAAGTCGAGGCAGATCGCCTTGGCGTGTCCGATATGCAGATAGCCGTTCGGCTCGGGAGGAAAGCGCGTCTGGATTGCAGCGTCGCCGTACTTCTTCGTTCTGATGTCTTCCAGGAAAATATCGCGGACGAAATTCGACGGAGAGGGAGCAGGCTCTGGGCTTGGATTTGGTGTGTTCATGCTTGCATTACATTTTATAGCCAGAACCCAGCCCGTGTGGCGCGGGCGCCCTCGCCCGCGAAAAGCCGCGAGCTCATACGATTCTTGGTTGCAGGAAGCCGCTTCACCAGCGGCTCCCCTAAAAGAAGCTCTGATGAAGCTTTTGAGGTCCCCTGTGTACTCTGTGGTGAACGCTTTTTGTCTGCACCGAATCAGAGTTTCCCGAAGGAGATGAACTGGGAACGACTCAGATTGGCTGCGGTTCCGTATTCACAGCATCGGTCACATTGGATGGCTGGTCGGAAAAAGACTTATTCGGTTCATACGCAAACTTCTCGTACTTGCTGCCGACCTTGCGAATGATGTCGTGCCAGCCGTCGTCCCAACTGATGCGAGCCTCGCCGTCGACGACCGTCCAGGTTCCATGGCTTGAGCCGATCGACTTCTTGGCGGTGCCGTCCCGGTCCAGCGTGATGTAGAAAATTCCGCCGTTGCCTTCGCCAACTTTCCATCTACCGGGGAAGACACCCCGCCCGATGGGAGCTGCGAGAACGTTTGTCGACTTGAACTCAATGCGGGCGATATCGGCTAGCGAGAAAGTCTGCTGGCGACCGTCTTTAAAAGTAATGACGACTGCGTTTCGATCGGCCGGCAGCGCGACATTCTGCGCCAACACAGCGCTGGGAACGGCCATCGCCAGGATCCCAAGAAGCCAGATGATTCCTCTTCGGTTGCTCATACTCTTTACCTCCTCAGAAATGACGACCACCGGCCATCGAGAATTCGCGCATGTCCTTAACACAAAAAACTCGTCTAGTTAGCAGTACGGGCTCCCGCGCCGTTTTGTTCCCATGAGCCTGTGTCGAACCGGCTGTGGGATGATTTTGTTTCCCGCGAGGAGAACAGAAGTCATTCTGCCGGAACAACTTACGATAGTCCCGTCACTTGGCCGACACTCGGTACAGCGCCGAAGCGTGGGGCTGGAGTTTGATCGTCAACGCTTGCGCTTTCCCAAGATTTTTGCGGTCCCACAGATCGCGGACATTGTATTGCTTTTCTACTAGCCCGAGAGCTTTCCATTCGTAGAGGATCGTCTGCTCGCTGTCTCCGATGTTGAAGACGGCGAGGTAGTAGCCGTCGCCACTTTCCGGCTGCGCCAGCCAAAGCGCGGTATTCTCCGTCGTGATCACTGCCCGATTCTCGTGCGAGTGCTGGTCGACCGCGATCACCTCGGGATTGGTGAGCAGCGAAGTGGTCCATTCGTCGGCAGAAACCAAATCTCCTCCCATGATGAGCGGCGAACGGAAAATCGACCACAGCGTCATCAGGGTGCGCTGCTCGTCTTTCGTGAATCGAGTTTCCCGTACCTCCCCATCTCCGGGATGAGGACCCAGATGCCCGAGCGGCAGCATGTCGGCATCAGGCCATCTGCCTGCCGCGACATGCGGAGCCCATTTCGCCGTGGTCGCGAACTGCTGGTAAAGGCTTTGCGACCAGTCGTGTTTCTCCCACTTGCCCCAGTGATCCCAAAAGTCGTCGCAGATGCGCCACATCTCGGAGTACTTCGAAACCTCGTCGGCTTTGTCGAGCGCCGTGGGACCGGGTGAGAGACTCAACACCATCGGCCGCCCTGATTTCTGGATCGCGCTTGCAATCATGCGGATCTCTTCCGGCTTGTAAGGATGATCCGCAATGCAATCGACTTTGATGAAATCCACATTCCAGCCCGCGTACAACTTCATGACCGAGTCGTAATAAGCCTGCCCTGCGTCAGAACTCTTCACGCCCCAGTTGTACGCATTCCACGGGCAAGCATCGGACGTGTCGGCAGCGTCCTGGGCGTGGTAAGCCGAACCTGCGATCGGCAGATTCCTAGCTACCGCTTCCCGCGGGATCCCGCGAATCATGTGAATGCCGAATTTCAATCCGAGCGAATGAACATGGTTCGCGAGCGGCTTGAATCCTGCGTTGTTGCCCGCCGAAGGAAACCGGACTAGCACCGGAAGAAACTCCCCACTGTCGTTCAGCAGCAACTGATAGTCCTTAGGATCGCTCTCTGGATTCAGCACGTACCACCCTTCGTCGATGACCACGTATTGCCATCCAAAGCGTTTGAGGTGCTGCGCCATCCAGTTCGCGTTCGCCTTGAACTGGGCCTCGGTAATCGTTCGGCCATAGGAATCCCAGCTGTTCCAGCCCATGGGAGGCGTCGGCGCAAGCGCGGCATTGGCCGCTGCATCTGGCAGGCATCCTAGCAGGGCGAAAATTACACCAGTCGCAACTACGCGAAATGAACGCGCACTCTCCATCGTTACGTCCTCCTGCTGGGGGATAAACAACGTTTGATTCTATGCCACCGTTGAGTCCGACATCTGTTGAGCCAACGCGGTGGATGCCAGAATTGCACTGGTGATTGTATTCTGGTTCTTCATCATGGCGAACTGTGTTCGATGCGGTCGTAACCTTCCGGCTTTCTCCTTCGGGAAAAAGATCTGTCAGTGGTGCGTTCAGCACGAAGCGGCACAGCGCGGTCTGGAGCCCGAGAACGCCGTCCAACGCGTGGAAGCGGCACCCTGGCTGCGCCGGCAAGACACGTCGATGGTGGTCACGCAGATCTTCTTCGGCATTAACGTAGCCGTTTTTCTAGGAATGTTGTTCGCAGGCGTCTCCATCATGGACAATCCCGCCAGCCAGGACTTGGTGCGCTGGGGCGCGAACTTCGGCCCTTACACCCTCGGCGGCCAGTGGTGGCGGCTTCTGACTTGCGTTTTTGTCCATGGAAGCCTGCTCCACATTGCTTTCAACATGTGGTGCCTGTGGGATCTGGGGGCACTCGCTGAATCTCTCTATGGCCACTGGACGTTTGCCATTGTGTATCTACTGGCGGGTATCGGTGGAAGTCTGGGCAGCGTATTCTGGAATCCCAACGTGTTGAGCGTGGGCGCATCGGGCGCGATCTTCGGCATTGCGGGCGCGCTGATCGCATCGTTCTACCTTGGCGAATTTTCGTTACCGCGCGCGGCGATCGCGGGGACTCTGCGCAGTGTGGTTACATTTGTCGGATACAACCTGGTCTTTGGAGCGGTAATGAGCCGGGTCGACAACGCCGCCCACATCGGAGGCCTGGTCACCGGCCTCGTACTCGGCGCGCTGATCGCCAAGCTGGCACCCAATCAAGACGATTCCTCTCGACGCTTCGCGGTGCTCGCACTCGCGCTCGTCCTGATCGGCGGAGGCACTGCCTGGTGGCTTCATTCACGCGACTACATCCGGCACATGCAGCGCGGGGGAGGAGCCCTCGCCGAAGGCAAGACCGATCAAGCCATCGCGGAATTCCAAGCCGTCCTACGGCAGAAGCCAGATTACCCCGCCGCCCACTTTGCCCTGGGTCGCGCTTACGCCACCAAGAGGGATTTCGCCAACGCGGAGGCGGAATTCAAACGCGCGCTGGATCTGAATCCACGAAATGGGAGTTACTACAACAACCTGGGCTTCGTTTACATCGACGATAGGAAACTACCCCAGGCCCGGGAAACCTTTCAGCGATTGCTAGCGATGAATCCCCAAAGCGCCGACGCCCACTACGGCCTCGCCGCCGTAGCCATGGACGACCAGAAATATCAGGATGCCGTCCACGAATACCAGACCGCCGCCCAACTCGATCCCGAGATGGAAGGCGTGTACTACAACCAGGGTCGAGCCCAGGCGAAGCTGGGTCAGTGGGACGACGCGATTGCTTCGTTCAAGAAAGAACTCGACAAGAGCGGCGATGACTACGACACAGAAGTCGCGCTGGCCAACGCCTACGACGCCAAGGGGATGAAGAAAGAAGCCGCGGAAACGCGGGAGAAGGCGGCGGCGTTGACGGGGCAAAAATAACGACGGTGGCGTGTTCCCGGTCGTTACCGTGCCGCTGCGGCAACCTTAAAGCGGACTCGCTCCTTGCGTTGCAAATATGCGACGATCTCAAACAGGTTGCGCGCCTGCGGATTGCCGGAAGGCCCGAGCATCCGCATCAGGCTTTTAGGGGAATGCTGGGTGGCTTCCGCCAAATCTGCAAAGCCGATCGTAGCGTTGATATAGTCGCGCAGTAAAGCCTTGCCAGTCTCCACGTCACCGGACAGGAAACATTCCACTCCCTCGCGCAATAACTCCTTGCGAAACGCGGGATCGCGACGGATGCGTGCCTGGATTGTTTCCCTGAAGTCACGTGTCAAGGCCATTACCGACTCACTCCTGCGTTTCTTCTTCGATGGTAGTCCTGCCACCTGGCAATCGCGTCATTGATGTCCCTTTGCTGGCGCTTCTTCGTTCCACCACCGAGCAGGATCACGAGGCGCTCGCCATCTTTGCCGAAATAGACGCGGAATCCCGGTCCAAAATTAATTTTGTACTCGTAGATACCACTGCCCACGCCTTGCACGTTGGAGAAGTTGCCCTGCGCCAGGCGCGTTACATCTGCCGCGACCTTGATCGCAGCCGCCGGGTTCAAACCATTGAACCATGCGGCGTAAAGGCTGCGACCACCCGCGTCGAGGTACTCGAGAACTTCGACTGGGTGTGATGGTATCATATGTGTTACTTTTATCAAGCATCGAAGGTGTGGGTTGCGCTTGAGAGAATGACGCAAGGGCTTGCTGCCGGTCGGTGACGCCGGTCACCGCAGGTTTGTGAGGAAAAGAGGTTTTCCTGGAGCCCTCGAATGGAGTAGCGGCTATTGCAGTTTCCGAATCGCCTGCTCGATGCGTAGCAGCGTGACGTCACGCCCCAGCACTTGCAGCGTCTCAAACAGCGGCGGTGCATTCTTTCGTCCGCAGACGGCCACGCGAATCGGCTGAAACATCTGGCCGGCCTTGACGCCCAACTCCTGCGCAGCCGCCCGGAGCGCCTGATCCAGCGGATCGTGTTTGAACTCCGTCTGTGCCAGTACTTCTCGCGCGCGGGTGAGTGCCTTGAGCGCCATGGCTGCATCTCCCTTTTGCGGGATTAGTTCGGCGGGATCATAAGGCGGAAGCTGATCGACGAAGAAGAAGTCCGCAGCTGTGAGCACGTCGCGCAGCAGCTTAATGCGCTCGCGAATGAGCGGCGTGATGGCCAGCATTTTTTCCAGAGCCACTTCGAATCCGGCTTCACGAACAATGGGCAGCAACCGCGCGCTCAATTCTTCGATCGCGAGTCCTCGAATGTGCTCGGCGTTCAACCACACTGCCTTCGGATCGAACGCCTCTTCCGGCGTCGGCGCAGGGTCCTTGAAATTCACGACTGCATTGGAACGATTGATGCCTTCAAGCGAAAACGCGTCGATCAATTCCTGCCGCGTCAGTTTCTCGCGATCGTCTTTCGGAGACCATCCCAGCAGGCACAGGAAATTGATGAACGCCTCGGGCAGAAATCCGGCATCGCGATACGTGGTCACGCTCACGACCGGGCCGTGACGCCGCTTGGAGAGCTTCGATCCGTCAGGCGCGACCAGCAGCGGCAGATGCGCAAACTGCGGCGCTTTGCCTTCCGCAGCCTCGAAGATCAGAACGTGCTTGTAGGTATTCGAAAGATGA
>JAYTFO010000142.1:0-19641 GCA_043734305.1 Acidobacteriota bacterium
AGCGACTGAAATCTTCTGTGCCACGTCGGGCGAAAACTGGCGCAGTCCCGCCAGCCGCCGAATCACTTCCGCCCGTGTTTCCTCCGCCAGGTTCTGCAACAGCGCCGACGCCTGCTTGGTATTCAGATGGGCCATGATGAGTGCCGTCGCCTGCGGATGCTCTCTTTCCAGAAATCTCGCCAACTGCTGCGGGTCAGCTTTCTGAAGGTTCTCCAGATGCTCGCTGCTCATTTCGTTTGCCAATGTCACTTGTTCCAGCAAGTGCTTGGCACTCTCTTCTCCGAAGGCTTTCACCAGCAGCTTGCGAGCGTACTCCGGGCCGCCGTCCGACATGTGTCCCTGGGTAAGGACCATCCGGGAATACTCTTCGAGCACGGCCAACGCTTTCTCCGGTTTGATGTGCTCCAGGTCCACGATGCGCTGAGTCAGGCGCTGCACGTCGGCGTCCGCCAGGTTGCGATAGATATTGCTGGCCACCTCCTCACCCAACAGCACCATGAGAATGGCCGCTTTCTGCAAGCCCGGGGATGAGACAGTGGGAGGCATACGTTTGGTTAGGCGACGCTACTTCTCTCGAACCCAGCCCTGCACCAGGCGGCTGGTCTCGGCCGGTTCGGCCTTAATTTTTTCGGTCAATTGTTTTTTCAACAGGGTGGCCCGTTTTGCATCCTCGCTGCCCGGCAGAGCCTCCTCGTCTTCCTCCAGGTGCCTACGCACGGCCGCCGCCGGTCCCTCCGCCGATCGTGCGAGCTGTGCCGGAATCTGCTTGAACGCCGCCAACGCTTCTTTTTTCACCGGCCGCAAGATCAGTGCATAGACCACCAGGAACAAAAGCGTAATTCCGACATAGCGCAACGCCCCGCCCCACTGCTGAAGTAACCGGATCCACCGGTCCCATTTGCCGGGCGCAGCCGGAGTTTCGACGGGCACCGTCTGGAACGAAAGGTTTTCCACCGCCAGCAAATCTCCGCGCTTGTCATCCACTCCGATGGCGGCGCGCGCCAGTTTCTCGATGGCCGCCATCTCCTCGGTACTGCGTTTGCGGCGCGTGGTACTGGATTTCCCGTTTTCAATCTTGCTTTCGACCGCATCGTCCACCAACACCGATGCCGTCAGACGCCGCACTCGTCCGGCAGGCTGCATCACACGGCGCGTGCTTTTGCTGACCGCAAACGTCGTACTGTCGGTTTTTGACGACTGACTGTCGAGCGCTGGAACGATGGTCGCGCTTGCCGTACCGCTTCCCGGCACGTTCGAAGCCGTGCCCGGAACTCCTGCCGGTGCCGGCCCGCCTCCCTGTTCTTCGGAATGTTGCTGGGTGAGCGCGGCCGTCGCCTTGGGATCGTAAGTTTCGGAAGTGTCCTCGCTGGTGCTCAAGTCGTAGTCCACATGCACGCTGGCGCGGACATGCTCGGCGCCGACCACGGGTTCAATCGCACGCACCGCGGACGCCGCCAGTTCTTCATCGGAATCAAACGACGCTCGCCCCCCGGGCCCGCGCCGCGCGAGAAAGGGAGTGGCCGTATCCGCATCCACTACGGTGACATTTTCCGGCTTCAATCCGTCGACCGCACTCGCCACCAGTTCCGGAATCGCCTGCAGCGCGTCTTTCGAGAGATTGCCGCCGTGCGTCTTTACGATCACGGCCGCCTTGGCTTCGTGTTCCTGTTCGCTGAACAACGACTCTCGCGGCAAGACCAGATGCACGCGCACCGCCTCCACGTCGTTTAGGGTTTGCAATGTGCGTTCCAGTTCGCCTTCGAGCGCGCGCTGGTAATTTACTTTTTCGCTGAAGTCGGAACCCGCCCAGTTCGGCGTGTCGAACAATTCAAAGCCCATCCGGGCATTGCGCGGGAGTCCTTGCGATGCTGTCTCCAGCCGCGCCGCATCCAGCTTCTCCGACGGAACCAGCACGCTCGATCCATCCGCCGAAAGTTCGTAGGGTATGTTCTTCGCCGCCAACCGGCCACTCATTGACTGCGCGTCCTGCGGACGCAATCCGGAATAAAGCGTCACGTACTTCGCCTTGTCAATCAATCCCACGAACAGCCACAACGTGAGCCCCACGGCCGCCGCTCCGCCCGCCAGCATGAGCTTGTGCTTCAGGCTCAGCCCGCGCAGGAACGCCGATATTTGTTCGAAGCTGTCGGCCAACTTTTCCGCTCCTAGCTGCTCTTTGCGTGTGAGCGCGCAGCGATTCCGCAGAAGTTCGTCGATCCTGATTCACTCAGCGACCTCTCGCCTCTACGGCGGTCGGCGAGCGCCCCGGAAGGTAGCGCCGGCGACTCGCCGGCCGTCGCGCGGGCGCCCTCGCCCGTACTTCTGAGTACACAACGTTCAAAGGTTTCTCGCGGCCCGTCTCAGAACTGCAATCGCGAGATTTCCTGATAGGCCGCCACGATTTTGTTGCGTACCTGCATCATGAGCTGGAAGGAAAGATCCGCCTTTTCTACTGCGATCATCGCGCGATGTAAATCCGCTCCGTTGCCGTTCAGCAGTTCCGTTACCTGGCCCTGCGCTTCGCCTTGCGCACTCTGCACCTGGTCCATGGTTTGCTTCAGAGTGTCCACGAACGTGTTTCCCTCGGTGGCACGCGCGCGGGGAGCGCCCAGTTCCACCGGCAAGATTCTTACGGAAGAAATCGCATTGTTCATCATGAGCCGCTCCTCGTTAATACTGGATGCTGAATGCCCGCGTTAACGCAGCAAGTCCAGCGACTGCGTAATCATTCCCTTGGTCGCCTGCACCGCGGACGCATTCAATTCATAAGCGCGCACCGCGCCCAGCAAATCGGCCATCTCTTCAATCGGGTCCACTTGCGGATAGCCCACATAGCCTTGTTTGTCGGCGTCGGGATGTCCCGGCTCAAAGCGCAACACCGGTGGACGCGTATCGGAAACCACCGCCGCCACGCGCACCGCCGAAGATGTTTCGCGATGAAATCCAGCCAGCGCCAGCGAAAAACGCGGCGTGCGCTGCGCCTGAAATACCACCATCTGCCGCCGATACGGGCCGCCCGCCGCGGTGTGCGTGGTCTGCGCGTTCGCCATATTGCTGGCTACAACTTCCGCGCGCTGCCGTTCCGCTCCCAGCGCCGACCCGCTCATTTCCAGCATGCCAAACAGGTTCATGAGTTCGCCCCTTCATGGATAGCCATCGATAGTCGCCGAAATTCCGCGCGCAGAAATTGCACCGCGACTTGGAAGTGCAGCTGATTCTCGGCCAGCAGCAGCGATTCCCGGTCGACGTTGACATTATTTCCGTCGGGACGTTCCATCAACCCATGCAACTCGCGCGACATCGGCGAGAACAGTGTCTCTTCACCCGACATGGCTTGCTGCAGCTCGCCTGCAAACGGACGAATATCCCTTGTCCGGTATCCCGGCGTATCCACATTCGCCAGGTTGGACGTGATCAATTGATGGCGGAATGCGCCTTTATCGAGCGCCCGCTCTAAGCCTCGCATCAGCGGTGTATCAATCATGGACATTGACGTAGTTGCTCCTCGGGGGCAGATTGTATTCGCGGATCTTGTTGCGGACCGTGCGCAGGCTCACACCCAGCAATTCCGCCGTCCGCGAGCGGTTCCCGCCGGTCGACTCCAGAGTCATCGCCAGTAGTTGCCGTTCCATTTCTCCGAGCGAAAGGCCGGCTTTCCATTCCGGCGCAGGCGTGCTGCGTGGCGAAGTTTTCCCGTGACCGAACGCTTCCACGCCAATCTTTCCGCCGCGCGATAGAGCCACGGCCCGCCGCACGAAGTTGGCCAGTTCGCGCACATTGCCCGGCCATGCTTGCTCTTCGAGACGCGCAAGCAATTCGCTGCTCAGCGGTGACGCCGCGCCCGCCGCAGAATATGTCCGGGCAAAATGTTCGGCCAGTGCCGCGATATCTCCCGCTCGTTCCCGCAACGGAGGCAGTGTCAGCGGAATCACATTCAGTCGGTAATACAAGTCGGCCCGAAAGCGTCCTTCATTGACCGCGGCTTCCAGCGGACGGTTCGTGGTCGCAATCACGCGGATATCGACGTGCACCGTTTGATTCGACCCGAGGCGGTCAAATTCACGCTCCTGCAACGCGCGCAATAATTTCGGCTGCAACGGAAGCGGCATCTCGCCCACTTCATCGAGCAGCAGCGTCCCGCCGTTCGCACTCTCGAACTTGCCTGGACGCGCCGCCACCGCGCCCGTGAACGCTCCGCGCGCGTGCCCGAACAATTCGCTTTCGAGCAGCGACTCGGGAAACGCAGTGCAGTTCAGCGCGACGAACGGCCCGTGTTTGCGATTGCTCAAGCGATGAATCAGCCGCGCGACAAGTTCTTTGCCCGTGCCGCTCTCGGCTTCGATCAAAACATCGGCGTCGGTGGCAGCCGCTTGCCGCGCCCGTTCCAGCGCCTGTTCCCATACAGCCGAATGGCCGATCAGCATTTCGGTGTCTTTGTTGTCTTCTTGTGCGCGACGCAATACTTGTTCCACCGCCAACTCCAGCTTCTCGAAACACACTGGCTTCACCAGGTAGTCGCACGCGCCGCTGCGGATCGCCTGCACCGCGTCGGGAACGCAACCGTAAGCAGTGAGTAGGATCACAGCCGTGCGCGGCGAAGCAGTCTGCACTTCGCGCATCACCTCGAAACCATCGCATCCCGGCATGCGCACGTCGGTGATGACCAGGGCGTGACGGCTCTCGCGAAACTTATGGAGCGCTTCGGCGCCATTCACCGCTAAATCCACTTGCCATCCGCGCTGAAGAAAACGCGCTTCGAGCGCCGCCCGCATGCCGGCATCGTCATCCGCAATCAGGACGCGCTTCACTGCGTGGCTCCCGCGTGCGGCAGATGCAGACGGAACGTTGTGCCATAACCCGCGCGGCTTTCCGCGCCGATCGTGCCGCCATGTTGTTCAAGAATTTTCTGGCAAACCGCCAACCCAAGCCCGCAACTTCCCGGACGAGTGCTGAATCCCGCCTGAAAGATGCGCGGCAAATCGCTCTCGCCGATGCCAGGCCCCGTATCCCGCACCGCGATCTCGACGCCGTCCGCACCCAGGTCGGCGCCGCGAAATCCTAACCAGCCTCCGCCCGGCATGAAGCGAAACGCATTCAGCGCCAGGTTGAGCAGCACCTGTTCCAGACGGTGCCGGTCGGCGCGAATCGTTACCCCACGCAAGCCATTTGTGAGTTGCAATTCGACCCGCGCCTGCTTCGCGAGCGGAAGCAAGAAATCGTGCGCCCAGTCCAGCAACTGACCGAGGTCCATCTCCGCCGCTTCCGCCTGCGGAGTGTTGTACAGGTGAAGCACGTTATTGACGGTGGCCGATAATGTTCGCAATCCCGCCTGCACATGCTCGATCCACTGTTGACTCTCGCCTTCCAGATGGGCTTCCGCGAGCAGGCCGGCAAACAATTCCAGGCTGCCCAGCGGATTGCGAATTTCATGCGCCAACAACGCTGACATTTCCACCAGCGCCTGCTGCCGGCCCACGCGCTCGCGTTCCTGTTCCAGCTTCTTCGCCTCACTCACATCGCGCAGAATAAATACCGAAGTCGAATGCCCCGGATTCTGCTCCAGCCACGCATGGCGAATTGCCAGCCAGGTTGTCGCTCCTCCGCAAAATGGAGACAAAGAAAGTTCGCGCTCTGCGCCTGTTTCTCGCGCCTGTGCAAGTGCATCCAATAGTGACGGCGACAGCGCATTGGCCGCACCCGGCCCACCCACCAGACGCTCCGCCTCCGGATTGAGAATCGAGATTTGCGCGCCTGCTTCCATCACCAGGACGCCGCAGGGCAACCCTTCCAGAATCCGGCGTTGCCGTTCGCGGATACGCCGATTTTCTTCCAGGCTTTGAGCCAGTTCGCAGTTAGTAACTTCCAGGTCCTGGCGCAGATGAACGACCTGCGTTTGCAACTGTCCATAAGAACGTTCGAGTGAACCGGCCGCCTCGGTAAACGACGCGAACGCGCGCGCCAGCGGATGATCGTACGAAGGCTCGGACGAGTGATCGGATTCGGTTGTCGGGTTTTGAGAGATCGGAAATTGTGAGGCTGACATCAACTACTACTCTTGCAAGAGCGATGCCAGCCGCACCCTGATTCGCTTAGAAGACTCTCATGGGGGAGGTCCGCAAAGCGAGAACATTACCGATGTAGACGGCCAATTTCTAACCGCGCGCACTCGCTTCGGGCATGAGCATGTGTTCCGGACGAATCATCATTTCGTCTTCGGCCAGAATCAGCGCGCGCTCAATTACGTTCTGCAATTCCCGCACGTTGCCTGCCCACGCATACGATTGCAGTAGATGCGCGACCTCCGCCGACAACTCCGGCGCAGGCGGCCGCAGTGAGAACTTATCCAGAAAATATTGCGCCAGTTGCAGGATGTCTTCGGGACGCTCCCGCAAGGGTGGAATTTCGATGGGGAAGGCGCACAAACGATAGTAAAGATCCTCCCGAAACCGTCCCTGCCGAACCAGCGACAGCAATCGTGCATTGGTGGCGGCGATCACCCGCGCATCCACGCGCACTACTTCGCAACTTCCAAGCCGTTGGAGTTCTTTTTGTTCCAGGAAGCGCAGCAGTTTCGGTTGCAAGCTGAGCGGCATGTCGCCGATCTCATCGAGAAACAGCGTGCCTCCCTGAGCCATCTGAATTCTCCCGCTATACGATTGCATTGCGCCCGTGAAAGCCCCACGCGAGTGTCCAAAGAGTTCGGATTCAAGCAGCGCTTCTGGAATTGCCGCGCAGTTGATGACCACAAATGCGCGTCCAGATCGTGGACCTAAATTGTGAATCGCGCGTGCTACCAGTTCTTTGCCGCAACCCGTCGGCCCAGTGATGAGCACCGTCGTATCGCGCCGGGACAACAGCCGCGCCCCTCGATAAACCGGCTGCATCTTCCACGATCCGCCAATCATTCCCGGCAACGGAGCTTGCAGGATTGAGTTCACCACCACCGCCCGCGCGGGAAGCGCAGCCTCAATCACGGGGAGCGCACGCACTGGAAGCGCCGGGAGTTCTGGTTCCGCATCCCGATGTTCGGTGTCGGCCTCCGAATCCAGCAACACAATCTCTACACTGGGAAACCTTTGCCGGACGGTCCGGGCGAGTTCCTCTGCATTCAAGTCAGGGAGCGACCGATCCAAAAAAAGCACTTGGCAAACGCCGCTTTCCAGATGGCCCAGCGCTTCGGCTCCTCCGCTAGCCTGCTCCACGCGGCGCACCGGAGAACGCAGACTTTCGAGGACACGTTGACGAACCGCACTACTGGGACTGGCTACCAGGACGTGGTCGGCATAATTTGGAATGAGAGGCAGGCTCGTCATATGTATTCATTGGAGCCTGCTTTGATAAGAACGAGGTTAGACGGAGATTAGAAAAGTCGGGAAAATCAAAACCGTAGTGTGGAAGTTGAGTTGGGTTCTGCTTTACAACCTGGTATGTTTCTGCGTGTCGTCGGATGTTGCCCCTCGATTGTGGGTGGCGCAGCGGTTCACCGCTGCGATCAGTACATTCTTTCCGAGGGCTCTAGCCCCTGAGGGCTGCGGCGGACTTTCTCAGCACACTATTTCCCGATTCTTAATCCGACGACTTAATCTCCATGTTTTCGTCAACCCAGAGCTGCGCAGGGGACCCGGCGCCGTCACGAGTGGCCGTCACATGAAAGCTGCTGGAAGTAGTCTGAACGTCGTAGGTATAGGGAGGCCGTTTTCTCTCGATCGTAATGTACTTCCCCGCAATCAACTCGTCCAGAGAACCGTACTTCTGTTCTGTGGCGAAGTATCCGCGCTCGGCGTTGGCGATACTGATCAGATCATTTTTCACGCCCACGATGTTCGCCGCCCCCGCAGGGTTGCTTCCTGCACCGGTCGCAGAAGTGTCCTTCAACTGAATCGAATAGATATACATCCCGACACCCATCACGATGAGGGTGCCTAACAATCCAAGAGCACGTCCCATAACTCCCTCCTCGCTATTTCTCCACCAACACCAGCTCCCCGTTTTCCACTTTCAAATCCTTGACGTTGTTGGGCAGCTTCAACTGATCCCGTTGCTCCGCTAATTTTTTCTGTAAGGCGTCGTTGACCAGCGATACCGGCACGCTCAGATCGCCCACCTTGACCTCGGTGGCGTCAAACGTGGCGTAGCCATCCTTGGAGCCGAGGTGTCCGGCGAGTGTGAGGTATACGTCCTTGCCTGCGATGTTGGTAAGAAACTGTCCGCGCACCACGTCGCCATCCATCGACACCTGATAGTCCTTGATGTTCGGCACCGCACCCGGAAACTCGGTCGGACTACCGGGAGCGCTCGGCGCGGGCGGACTCGGGGAAGAAGCTGTATTCGCAGGTGCCGTGGGCGAAGTTGCGAGCATCCCGGTGGCCTGCGCAATCGCGGCCGTCAACTCGCCGGAGGTCAGCCGAACTTCGCTTCCACTTTGACCGGGGGCCGCAGGCTGCTCCAGGCGATCTACTTTTTCCTGAAACGATTGCACATTGGCCGCCGATGTGGCCGCCGAAACCGGTACCGCAACCGGCGCCGGTTTCCGCACCACCAAAACCAGTGTGAACAGTGAAATTGCCAGTGTCACCAGACTAATGACGCGCTGCCATTTCAAGACGCACCTCCGCCAACTGACCTATGGTATCCGCACGGAAGGAGGAGTTTTAGATGACGGAGGTACTGCGTCCCGGGGAAAGCCGAAGTGCGTATTTCCGGCCCGGAGTGCCCGCTGGCAACTGAAAGTAGCGCTCTCGGGACAGCCGGCGGGCCGCCGGTGCTACGGAAGAGGTGCCTTACTCCACGATCGCCAGCACATCTCCGGCATTCACATTCGCGCCCGGCACGGCCAGAATCTTCCGCACAACACCTTTTTTCGGAGACTTGATTTCGTTTTGCATCTTCATCGCTTCCACAACCACGATCCCCTGACCGGCGTCCACTTCGGACTTCTCCGCCACCAGCACGCGCACAATTTTTCCCGGCATCGGACACACCAGTTTCTTGGGTCCGCTGTCGTCGCCGACTCCATCCCGCCGTGAACGCAGCGAACGCGGATCGCGCAGCTCCACTCCAAAGCGCGTGCTGCCCACCCACAGGTGAAGATCGGTGGCGGTCTGCTCTCGTTTGATTTCGTAGGAGTGGCCTTCAATCAGCAATGACAGTACGTCCGGACGCGCCAACACCGCGTCCACCACCATTTCTCGCCCATCGAGACGGCATTTCCACACACTCTCGGCGCGCTCCAGCTCCAGCCGATGCGGTTTGCCGTCCACGGTGATTTCGTAAGTCATAGTTTGTAAGTCCAGAACAATTTCAGCGCAGCGCTTCCGAGCGCCCCCGCTCTTTCCACTTCGAAGCAGCCGAAGTTGTCCCACCGGTGCTTCCATTCTTGTGCCCAGCCGATTCCGGATCCAACACTGCGAATAGCCCTGCCGCAATCGCCGCGATGGCAGCGTCCGGCGCGTGCTCCCCTGCTACTTGTTTCTTCGCCAACAAACGGCCGAGGTAGCCGGTGTCGAGCTTGCCGGCTTGGAAATCGGCATCCTCCAATATCCGTTGGAACAAGGAAATGTTGGTCTTGATGCCGGCCACAAAATATTCATGCAGCGCCCGCCGCAACCGCATGATGGCCTGTTGCCGGTCGGTTCCGTAGCCGATTATTTTAGCGAGCAGGGGATCGTAATCCAGTGGCACCGTCCAACCTTCATACATGCCGCTGTCCCGCCGAATGCCCGGACCGGACGGCGCCAGCAGCAAAGTAATCTTCCCCGGGCTTGGAAAATAATTGTTGTCGGGATCCTCCGCGTAGATGCGGCACTCGATCGCATGCCCGCGAATCTGGACGTCGTCCTGCGTGAACGGCAGTTCCTCGCCGTTCGCGATGCGGATCTGCAAATGCACCAGGTCGAGGCCGGTGGTCAGTTCGGTCACCGGATGTTCCACCTGCAAGCGCGTATTCATTTCCAGAAAATAAAAATTCTTCTGCTCGTCCACCAGAAACTCGACCGTACCGGCATTGGTGTAGCCAGCAGCTCTGGCGACTCGCACCGCCACTTCGCCCATCCGGCGGCGCATGTCGGCATCCACAATGGGCGAGGGCGACTCCTCCAGCACTTTCTGATGGCGGCGTTGAATCGAACATTCGCGTTCGCCCAGCCACACCGTATGTCCGTGTTCATCCGCCAGCACCTGCATCTCAATGTGCCGGGGATTCACAATCGCCTTCTCGACGTAAACTTCACTATCGCCAAATGCCCGCTGCGCTTCGCTCTGCGCGGCTTCCAGCGCGGATCGCAACTCCGCGCGCGTATGCACCAGCCGCATGCCTTTACCGCCGCCGCCCGCCGCCGCTTTCAGCATCACGGGATAGCCCACGCGCTCGGCGACCTGTTCGCCTTCTTCCGGAGATTGCAATCCACGCGATGTGCCGGGGACAAACGGCACGCTCGCCTTTTCCATCTCCTGGCGCGCCCGCGTCTTGGAACCCATCATTTCCATGGACGCCGGTGTCGGACCGATGAACTTTACGCCTGCATCGGCGCACGCCTGCGCGAACTTCGCATTCTCGGAAAGAAACCCATATCCCGGATGAATCGCCTGCGCACCCGAACGCCGGGCGACGTCGAGAATCTTGTCCATCCGAAGATACGACTCCGCAGCCGGCGATGGCCCGATGGGATACGCTTCATCAGCTTTGCGAACATGGAGCGCGGCCCGGTCGGCCTCCGAATAGACGGCCACCGTGGCAATGCCCATTTCACGGCACGCGCGGATCACCCGCACCGCAATCTCTCCCCGGTTGGCAATCAGGATCTTCTTGAACATGCCGTATTCCGCTTTCGATTCTACTTGCCCGCTGTCGTCGGCGCGTGGCCATAAATCACGGGAGTTTGTGATTCACCCCAGAGTAGAGCCGAGGCAAGCCTCGTCTCTGCCCGAGATTCATGGAAAACATTCCTACCTGTTTCAAAACAGCTCGACGCCGACCGCATGGCCGGAAGCGGAGGCGAGTCGACTGTCGCGGGTGACTAGCGCGGCTCCAAGCTTTTCGGCGAGCGCGATGTAAGCGGCATCGTACGCAGAAAGATTGTGGCGGAGTTGCCAGATTCGGGGCAGGAACAAGAGATGAGGGTACCGCGTCAGGCGGAGATCCATGAGATCGTCGAGCGCCTCGTTAGCACGTTGTGCAGAGACCGTTCCTTCTCGCGCCAGGCGCCGCAAAACCTGGGTCACTTCAAGGTCGATAAGGTAAGGCGCGTGCAGGGTTTCGCTACGAGTATAGATACGGTTCTCGATAAGCTGCCCGGAAGGCGTCTGAAGAAGCCAATCCACTGCGGCAGACGCATCGAGGACGATCATCGAGCGTTGCGCTCTTCCCGGACCAGGCGCGCAGTATCGATTTGTGCCGAAACCGGCTTGCGGCTGTGCAAGCGATCCCGTAATTCCGCGAGCGTCGGCCGCTCGGCGATCTCTTTGATCTCCGACAACAGATAGTCGGAAAGTGACATACCCGCCAGGGCAGCGCGCGCTTTCAGCCCCCGGTGCAGGGCGTCGGGTACGTTGCGAAGCTGAATCATCTTTGACATGTTATAAGCATACTTTCATGTTATGCACATGTCAACGACGATGCCTCGTATGGCGTCTGAACTCGAAGGGCTTCGTCCTAACGCACAAAAAGGCCCCGTCGCCTTATGCGAAGGGGCCTCAATTTCGAAAAACAAACGCTATTTGTTCTCGTCCATCACGATGCCGCCTGCCGGCTGCTTTTCCGCTTTTTCCTTCTTGACGGCCATGGTCTTATCGACCCACTCGTCGGCGGTCTTCAGGTCGGCCGCACGGGCCGCTGGATCGTCGCACTGCACGTCCGCGCGCTCGCGGTACATCAGGTTCAGGTACGCCATGGCGTCGTCATAGTCTGGACGCAGGTGGATCGCCTTGGTCAGGTTGTCGATGCCTTCCTGAATATTGCCGGTATTTTTCTCCCGGACAACGGCGCACAACTTCTTATCCTTGGCGGCGAGTGATTCTTCCGACTTCATGCCAAGCTTCTGCCGCTCTTCCATGCGCGGCTGATAGGTCTGCGTCCAATCGATCACGGCAATCGAGTAGTAGGGCTCAGGATCGTTGGGATCGAGCTCGGAAGCCTTCTTATAGAACTCTTTTGCCAATGGAAATTTCTTCTGCTGCAGGTAGAGGTAGGCGATCCCCTTCACGCTGTTGATGTTCTTAGGATCGGCCTGCAATACCTGCTTGTACTGATCGATCGCCTGCTCCGCCATGCGGATGTTTTCTGGAGTGTCCACGCCACCGACGTATCCCTGCGCATAAGCGGTCGCCAGATACAGCCGCGCGTTGAGGAGCGAAGGATCAAGCGTCACCGCCTGTTGGAAGTGATCGATCGCCTGTTCGAATTTATTGTTTTTGAATGCCTGAACGCCCTTGTTGAGCTGGTCGCGCGCTTTTAATTTTGTGCACCCGGTGCCCAGCAGCAGCACCAGACCGGCGGCCAGTACCACCAGCATTTTTGCGGTATTTTTCATTCGCGTTATGAATCTCCCTTGCCACGGAGTGGAAAACCGAGGTCAGAGGTACGAGGTGAGATCGCAGAGGTGAAAAACTCTCCACTGGAAAGCCCTCAACCTCTGCAATCTGACCTCGTACCTCTGACCTTGAATCTTACTGGCCCGCTTCAATCTTGGCCGTGATCAGGCCGACTTTGTCCACGCCCGCCGAGTGCGCGATATCGATCACACTGGCCACATTCGCGAAGGGAATATTGTCGTCCCCTTTTACGAACATGACTTTCTCCGCGCGCGTTTTGAAGATGTCCGACAGGCGCAACTGTAAACTTTCCCAGGTCACTTCGTCCTGATTAATCTTCAGCCCGGGGTCTTGTCCGGGACCGCGGTCGATCAGTTGCACAACGATGGTGCGATCCGGCGTCGGGGGCGGTTGTTTTTGGTCCTTGGGCGGCGGCTGCGGCACCAGCGCATCCAACCCTTTGGGCGTCAGCGGTGTGATCACCATGAAGATGATCAGCAGCACCAGCAACACGTCAATGAGCGGCGTGACGTTAATATTCGCGGTTTGCCCCCCGCCCGAACCAAGTGCCATTGACATAAATTGATCTCCTTGACTACTGCCCGCCCGTCGCTTTTGGCGGCGGCGTCAAATTTCCAGGGGTCTTTTTCAGGTCGGTCAACAGGCCCAGTTGATCCACCCCAGCGGAGCGAACGTTGTCCACCACCTCGACCACCCAGCCAAATTTTGCCCGCGCATCGGCCTTGATAAAAACGCGCTTATCGGTCTTGTTGGTCAGACGGTCCTTGATTTTTTGCGTCAAATCTTCCGGCTTGATGGGATCGGTCCCGAAGAAGACCTTGTTGTCTCGGGTGACCGCCACCAGCAGCGCATCTTCCTTGTCGGCATCGGGCATCGGCGTCGGATTGTTGACTTGTGCCATGTCCACCGGCTGTCCGTGCTGCAACATGGGCGTGATCACCATGAAGATAATCAGCAGCACCAGCATCACGTCCACCATGGGCGTGACGTTGATATCGGAGTTGACCTTGGCTCCTTCGTTTCGCTTTGCTAAAGCCATCGAAATTCCTCTCTGCCTGCCCTGCAATCTTACGGCGTTGCGATCAAACCATCGCACCGATGAAGAGGGGGGAGGCGCCTTGCATCAAGGCGCCCCTCCGGCAACTCATGGCGCGACCACCGCTTTCGCGGCTTAGGTCCGGCGCATGCTCCGGCGCTTCAGGAAGTAGTCGATCAGTTCGCTGGAGGAGTTATCCATCTCCACGTCGAACGCTTCCACGCGGCCGGTCAAGTAGTTAAACATCATAACCGCCGGGATCGCCACGAACAATCCGACTGCGGTAGTAACGAGCGCTTCCGAAATGCCGCCCGCGACTGCTGCCAAGCCGGTTGCCTTCTCTTTGGCGATACCGTTAAAGGCGTTCAGAATGCCGACCACCGTGCCGAACAGTCCCACGAAGGGAGCGGTCGACCCGATCGTCGCCAGACCACCGAGTCCGCGCTTCAATTCCGCGTGGACAATCGCTTCCGTGCGCTCCAGAGCGCGCTTGGACGCTTCGATGGTCTCGCCGGGAATTTCGCCCGGGCTGTCCTGGTGAGCCTTGAATTCCATCAGGCCCGCCGTGACGACCTTCGCCAGGTGGCTCTTCTTGTTGCGCTCGGCGACTTTGATTGCTTCGTCGATCTTGCCTTCGCGCAAAGCTCCCGCGACTGCGGGGGCAAAGGAACGCGACTGGTTGCGGGCGGCGTTGAAAGCCATCCAGCGATCGATCATGACGCCGATCGACCAGCCCGACATGATGAACAGAATGATAACCACGGCTTTCGCCAGAAGCCCCATCTGCTTCCATAGCGAAATCGGGTCCCAACCGACCGAGCTCTCGTCAAAGAGCATGGCGGCGAAAATGTGCATGTTGCAGAGTGCGACTGCTGCCAGGTTGACTAACATGAGTTGCCTTTCCTCCTCGGACCTCGTCTGAACTTTTGTATAGACACCGCGCCCGCATTCGCGGGTCGCAGATACTCAGATGCAGTACTCCGCTTTCCTGCCGGAACCCGCGTCCGAGCCGAACCTTTACTTCCGTGTTGCCATGAAAATTCGTGGGCAGGCCAGCCCGCCGGGCGCAAGCACCACCCTGGCTTCCCGTCGATGGGACCATGTCGGACGGGGAGGGCCGACTGCCATCACTCCGCCGAGGTCTAGCCTCCGGACAGAGTGAAATTCACCACCACCTGCGTATCGACCGCCACGGGCTCGCCGTTTAGCAAATACGGCCTGTAACGCCATTGTTTCACAGCTTCAATCGCTGCCGGCGCCAGCATGGGGTGTCCACTGATCAACTGCAGGTTTTGAATCGCACCTTCCTTGCTGATTTCAGCCTGGAGCACGACCGTTCCTTGGATGCGCGCCTGCCTCGCCAGCGGCGGATAATTCGGCTGCACTCTCTTGATGATCAGGCCCTGGGAAACACCCGACGATACACGCACGCGCTGTGGCGTCGCAACCTTGGGGATGGCAGCGGTGGAATTGATCATGCCGCCGATCACGCCACCCATCGAGCCTCCCGGGACGCCTCCCGGCACTCCGCCCATTACACCAGCCATCGCGGGCGGCGCTTCCTCTTCCTTGATCATCTGGATTTTCTCAGGAATCTTGGTGGGTGTGCGCAGTTGGCCGTTGACCAGGTCGGTTTGAATCTTGACCACCTTGACGACCGCTGCGGCCGGCGGTGGAGGCGGTGGGGGCGGTGGCGGGGGTGCTACCAGAAACGTCATCAACTGAGTTTTGGGAAGCGCTTCGGTGTAAATCAGCGGGATCAGAATCAAGATCCCCAGCAGCAGGAATTGGCCGAAAAACGAAAGGATTGACGTCGTCAACCGCTTCGTCTTGAGCCTGTTTCCCGATTCGATAAGGCTATCTTCAAACATAAGGCTTCTCCCTACACCAGACCCTACGTAACCTTAGACACCACCTGCATCCCCTTTGCTCCCGCTGTCTGCCATCTATTTCTCAAGCCTGCCTCTGTGGGCAAGTCCCTGATTGTACGCCAGATAACTGTCTTACGCCTTCACTTTTTCTTTCGACCCATCCTGTCGGCCGCCAGTTCTGGCCGGCATCGCGATTGGACGCTTGCCGCGTTCCGTACGCCAGTCCTGATATGCAACCAGAATCGGCGCCGCAATCGCAATCGACGAATATGTGCCGATCAAAATTCCAATCACCAGGGCGAAACTGAACCCACGCAGCACTTCTCCGCCAAACAAGAACAGAGCAAGCACGGTAAGGAAAGTCAGGCCCGCTGTCAAGATAGTTCGACTTAAAGTTTGATTGATGCTTTTATTGACGATATTTGCCAGCGGCTCGCGCCGCAGGGTCTTGATGTTTTCCCGGATCCGGTCGAATACCACAATCGTGTCGTTATTCGAGTACCCGATCAAAGTAAGGATCGCCGCGATCACCGTCAAGGAAATTTCCCAGTTCAGCAACGAAAATGCTCCGACCGTGATCAAAGTATCGTGAAACACGGTCAGAACGGCGGCGATGCCGTAAATCCACTCGAACCGGAAGCCCAGGTAAACCAGCATCCCAGCCAACGAATACGCCGTGGCCAAAAGCGCCTGATTCCGAAGCTGCCCGCCAACCTGCGGCCCGACGATCTCCACGTTTCGCACGCCGAAATCGGAAACGAAGAAGCCTTCCTGAAGCGAGGCTACGACCGCCGGATCGGCCGCTGTTTTCAGTTCATCGAGTGAACCGAGCACGCCGCTTCTCTGCTTGTCGCGATATCCCACGATGGCCTGCGTGATCGCTCCATAGCGCTGATTGGCGTCCGCCGAAACGTGCAGCGGATCCTTCTCCAGCAGATAGCCCAGAATTGTCAAAGAACTGGCGTTATTCAGATCCGGCTTTCCTGCCGGGGCGTTGCTTTGCAGCGCCTGAATGATCTGAATCTTTCCCTTGTCGAGAGCCTGTTCGCTGGTTTCCTGAATGTCGAGCGCAACCAGAACCTCATTGTTGGCGGCCGGCCCATAGGCCTGAACCCGGGCGTTCTTCAAGCCCGCGTTTGCCAACTCCGCGTGGATCGCCGACGGGTTAGGCGTATGCGAGTACTTCACATACACCAGCGTCCCACCGCGGAAGTCCACTCCCAGAGGGATCCCATGCCAGAACGCCATGGAGAATAGTCCCGCCAGACTGAAGACCAGCGAAAAAGCGAGAAAATACCACTTCTTGCCGAGAAAATCTATGTTTGTATTCTTAAAAAATTCCAAGTTCAGCCCCAAATTTCCAGCTGCGAGCTTCGCGCTGCGAGCTTAAATCTGACGCCCGCTCGAGGCTCGAAGCGCGTAGCTCGTAGCTTCTTCAAATACTCAGCGCTCCGCCGCGCTGCTTCCGGCTTAAATTCCAGTCAAAAATCGCGCGCGATACAAATACAGCGGTAAACAGATTCGCCGCCAGACCAAACACCAGCGTTGTCGCAAACCCGCGCACTGGCCCAGTCCCAAAAATAAACAAAATCGCTGCCGACACGATGGTCGTCACGTGCGTATCCACGATGGTGATCCACGCATGGCCAAACCCTTGTTCCACCGCCGAAGGCGGCGTCTTGCCGTTGCGCAACTCTTCGCGGATACGCTCAAAGATCAGGACGTTCGAGTCCACGCCCATGCCGACCGTCAGGATCACACCCGCAATTCCCGGCAAAGTCAGCACCGCGCCGAAGTACCCCATGAATCCCAGCAGGATGAGCAGGTTCAGGATCAGCGCGATGTCCGCGTTAATCCCCGCTCCGCGATAGTAGATCAGCATGAAGATGAGTACCGCCGCCATGCCGACAATCGCAGCACGAACTCCGGCATCAATCGAATCGTGGCCCAGCGACGGCCCCACCGTGCGCTCTTCCAGATACTTGATGCTGGCCGGCAACGCGCCCGAACGCAGCACCATCGACAAATCGCGCGTCTGCTGTTCGGTGAAGCGTCCGTTGATCACGCCGTTGTCGCGAATCGCGTCCCGGATCACTGCGACTTCCTGCACCCGGTTATCGAGCACCACGGCCAGATTGTCGCCGACGTGCGCGGAGGTGAAGGAATAGAATTTACGTCCGCCTTCGCCCGTCAGCACAAAGCGAACAGCTGGCTGACCATTTTCGTCGCGGCTCGCTTCCGCTGTCCGAAGATCGCTTCCCGTCACCGCGGCGGCCCGTGAAATCAGATACCAGGTTTCTCCAGTGTCATCGCCCCGCGTCGCAATGTGCCCCTGCATGAGCACCGTATCGGGAGGCAGCACGCCACCATGCTCTTGCAACGCCTGCTGCTGGCTCGAATAGGGCCCGCCCAGCGATTGCTTGATCTCCAGCATCGCCGTAGACTGCATGATGTCTTTCACCCGTGCCGGATCGTCCACGCCCGGCAGTTGCACCAGAATCTGATACTGCCCCAGCCCATGTTCCTGGATCACTGGTTCGCTTACGCCCAGCGAGTCAATCCGGTTCCGAATCGTCTCGATCGCCTGCGCCACCGCTCGATTCTTGAGATCGGCCAGACTCTGCGCCTTCATGGCGACGACGTAGGAATTTTCCGCGCCCGAGGTCACGTTGTATTCCGGCAACCGATCGGTGACGATGCTCTGCAAATCCGATCTCTGCCCCGGCTCGACGCCCTTGATTACCACCATGTCCGGACGACCCACCGGATCGGGCTTGGCGATCTCGATGTAATTTATCTTGCGCGTCCGCATGTCTTCCTTCAGCCGCGCGACCGCATTGTCGGAGTCCACGTTGACGGCATCGTTCACCTGCACTTGAAGGATCAAGTGCGTGCCGCCCTTCAAATCCAGCCCCAGATGAATGCGATCGGTGACCAACGCCTGCACGCCGCGTCCAGACCAGGTCCACGGAGGCCCAAAGATCCCCAGCGTAAAAAACACCACGATCCCGAGTATCAGGACCAATTTCCAGGTAAGAGTCTTATTCATAGAAACCCAAATGCGCTTCGAGCTTCGAGCTTCGAGCCACGAGCAAACCTGTGAACTGATCGCTCGTAGCTCGAAGCCCGTAGCTCGTAGCGCAGCTCACTTTCCTTCTTCCGCCGTCGTCACCGACACCACCGAGCCCCGGCTGACTTCCAGCTTCAGGTTGTCCGGCGGAACGCGCAGTGTGACCGCGTCATCCTTCAGGCTCATGATCGTCCCGCGCAGACCGCCGCTGGTGGTGACCTTGTCGCCCGTCTTAAGTTCGCTCAACATCGCCTGCCACTTCTTCTGCTTCCGCTGTTGCGGCATGATCAGCAGGAAGTAAAAAATGGCAAAAATGAACAACAGCGGGGCAATGGTCAGCAGGCTCGATCCACCCGGAACCTGCAACCACACCGCCAATCCGCCGATCCCACTCATGAAAATTGCGCTGCCTGCCAAGTTGATCCCCTGAAACGAACTTACCGCGAAAAACCACCCTCAGCCGTGGCAGTCTGAAGCACCCTCGTCGGGGATGCCGAGGAAAACTCGGCACAACTTTGCTTCTTTCGCTGCTGACCTGCGGGATTTCTCTTCTTCTTTAGGCCGGATACCCTTCGACATCAGGCTTGAACCGGGGAGCAGAGCTACGGTTTCGGCCCAGACCGCTCAGAAACAAAACGGGCCCTTTCCCCAAGTAGAATAGAATGCCGGACGGCACGCATGGTGTCAAGGTAGTAGCTCACATTGTGGACCGTATTCAGGACCTGCGCCAACAATTCGTTGGATGCGTAAAGGTGCCGTAAATAGCTCCGCGAGTACCTTCGGCAAACCCGGCAGCCGCAATTCGGGTCCAGCGGACCCGCATCCTGAGCATAGCGCGCCTGCTTGATGGAAACCTTGCCCTCCGAAGTAAACAGCAGCCCATGCCGCGCCGCACGCGTCGGGAGCACGCAATCCATCATGTCGACGCCCATCCGCGAGTACAAAGCAATCTCCTCCGGAGTCCCCACTCCCATCAGATACCGCGGCTTGTCCTTCGGAAGATGCTCCAACGTAGACTCGACAATCTCCCGCGTAAGCTCCCGAGGCTCTCCCACGCTCAGCCCGCCAATGGCATACCCCGGAAACCCAATCTCCACCGTCCGTAAAGCCGACTC
>JAYTFO010000143.1:0-4600 GCA_043734305.1 Acidobacteriota bacterium
TTCATCCCAATCTATGCGGCTTGGAACGGAGGCCGCGTGACTGAAGTCGTCGTGAACCATCGCCCGCGTCTTCACGGCAAGTCGAACTACGGGCTGGAACGTCTCGTGAAAGTGATTCTCGACCTGTTCGTGCTCGGCTTCCTTTATCGTTACCTGCAGAAGCCGATGTACCTTTTCGGTTCGGTGGGCCTTTTCAGTTATTTTGTCAGCGCCGTAGCCGGCGGAGCGTCGGTCTATTTCAAATTTTTCGGCGGCAAAAGTTTTATCGAAACTCCATTACCGACTTTGTTCGCGATCACATTCATCACGGGTTGTATGTGCTTTTTGATGGGGCTGCTTGCGGAATTGATCACTCGGACGTATCACGAGTCTCAGGACAAAATGACTTACCTGATCGCCCGAACCAGGAACATCTCCGTGCCGCGCCGCCCGCGGACCAAACTGCACGCTCGGCACTAAATGTGCGGCATCGCCGGTTTCGTTGGCGCAGGCGACCGCGAAACGCTGGCGCGCATGACTGCCCGCCTCGCCCATCGCGGGCCGGACGATAGTGGACTCTGGAGCGACGGCGTTGTCTTCCTCGGCCATCGCCGCCTGTCAATTGTGGATTTGGCTGGCGGGCATCAACCAATGGCCACGGCCGATGGCGATTTCATCCTCATTTTTAACGGAGAGATCTACAACCACGCCGAGCTCCGCGCAGAGTTGAAAACCCGAGGCCACGTTTTCCAGACCGACCATTCTGATAGCGAAGTGCTCCTGCACGGTTACCGCGAATGGGGCGCCGACCTGCCGAACCGGCTTAATGGCATGTGGGCTTTCGCCTTGCACGACCGGAAAAACGCCAGGCTTTTTTGCAGTCGCGATCGATTTGGAAAGAAACCGTTCTATTACTCGGCCGGACCGGCGCACTTCGTTTTCGGCTCCGAACTAACCGCGCTTCTCCAGCATCCGCGCGTTCGGCCGAACGTTTCCAAGCGGGCGCTCCAGAAATATTTCGCCTACGGCTACATCCCTGCTCCGCTCTCTGTCTACGAGAATGTGTTCAAACTGCCCGGGGGCTGCTCGCTGGAGCTGGATACGAAGACACGCGCCTGCCGTATCCTGCGTTACTGGGACCTCGTCCTCGAACCCTTCGAAAATATTCCGGCCAATCCGGAGGAGGAATGGGGCGAACAAATCCGCGAGCTGCTCGACCGCGCCGTCCAGCGGCGCCTGATATCGGATGTGCCCCTGGGCGTTTTTCTCAGTGGCGGGGTCGATTCATCAGCCGTGACGGCTCTGGCGTCACGCCATTTACCGAAAGGCGAGCTCAAGACTTTCAGCATCGGTTTCGACGAGAAAAGCTTTGATGAATCCGAATACGCGCGGCGCGTGGCAGACCTTTTCGGCACGGATCATCACATGGAGAAGCTGTCGCTCGATCGCGCCCACACCTTGCTCGATGAATGTCTGGCGCGGCTCGACGAGCCGCTCGGCGACAGCTCGCTGCTTCCGACTTACCTGCTGAACCGGTTCACCCGCCAGCATGTCACCGTAGCCCTGGGCGGCGATGGCGGGGACGAACTCTTTGCCGGCTATGACCCATTTCGCGCACTTGACCGGGCGCAACTCTACCAGTCCGTCTTCCCCCGGCCGATTCACCGTGGGATTCGCGCGCTGTTCGAGCGGCTGCCAGTTTCGCACGCGAACATGAGCCTCGATTTCAAGATCAAGCGCACCCTGCGCGGCCTTAGCTACGAGGCACAGTTGTGGTTGCCGGTTTGGATGGGGTCTCTTGATCCGGTGGAAATCGGCGAACTGTTTGATGGTCCCGTTGACCTGGAAGATCTCTATTCCGAAGCGATCGAGTCATGGGAAGATTGTCGGCAGACAAACCTCGTGGACAAGACCCTTCAATTTTATGCGAAGCTTTATTTGCAGGACGACATCATGGTGAAAGTCGATCGCGCCAGCATGATGCACGGGCTAGAAGTGCGCGCTCCATTTCTCGATGTCGAATTCGTCGATTTTGCGCGACGCATTCCCAGCACCTACAAACTTCGCGGCGGCGTGACGAAATATATTTTGAAGAAAGCGCTCGAGCCGCTCTTGCCCGACGACATTTTGCACCGAAGAAAAAAAGGCTTCGGCAGTCCGATCGGGCCCTGGTTCAAGAACGGCACTTTGCGGATTGATCAACCAGCTCACCCATTCTTGAATGCGGCTTTCGTTCGCCGAAAAGTCGACGCCCACCTCTCCGGTTCCTCAGACGAACGCGCTTTCCTTTGGAACGTCCACGTCCTTAATCGTTGCCTGCGCACGAACGATTCCTCGCGCGTCCCGATCGCCGCATGAGCGGCGACACCAAGACGGCCGAGGCTTTCGCGACCTCGTGGAATAATCTGCCGGGCGGTTCGGTTTATACCCGGGCCCAGGTGGAAGAATGGTTCGCGCCGCTGACGGAAAGCGACGTACGCGGCAAAACCGCCCTCGAACTCGGGTGCGGCAATGCCAGTCTCCTTGTCCACGTCGCAGCGTGGGATCCGGTGCGGATCGAAGGGGTGGACCTTGGCGCGTCGGTTGTCGCAGCCGAGAAAAACATGCGGGATGCCGGACACCGAAATTACACGATTACGCAGGCGGACCTCACGACGTTCGTTAGTGAAGGTTTCGATCTCGTCTACAGCATCGGTGTTCTGCATCATCTGAAAAATCCGGCGCGCGGATTTGAATCCGTCATCGGGAACGTGAAACCGGGCGGGCGCTTTCATTGCTGGGTGTATGCGCGAGAAGGGAATGGAATCATCATCTGCCTGGTGGATCCGCTCCGAAAAATCACTTCGCGATTGCCCTGGTGGGTGACTAAATATCTTGTCGCAACGCCGCTTGTTCTCCCTTACTACTTTTACGCCAAGGCGCTCCGGGCGGTGCGCAGCGTCGCCTTGTTCCGCAGGGCACCGCTCTATGATTACAGTCTCTGGATCGCGCAACGTAATTACGCTTTCTTTCGCCACGTCGCGTTCGATCAGCTCGTCACGCCGCAAACCGCTTATCTCGATCAGGCCACGATCGAATCGTGGTTGAGTCATCCCCGCGTCGAGCCCGGCAGGACTTATCTCATCTTTCGCAATGGCAATTCCTGGAAGTTCGGCGGAACTGTCCGAGCAGATGCGATTGCTTCTCGTTAATTACGAATATCCGCCCATCGGTGCCGGCGCCGCTACCGCCACCCAGGCCATCGCCCATAACCTCGTTGCGCTCGGTCATTCGGTGACTGTGCTCACCGGTAGTTTCCGGGGCCTGCCGCGCCGATCCGACGAAGACGGAGTAACGGTTTTGCGGGTGCGTTGCCTGCGCCGACGGGCGGATCGATGCGGCGTTTTCGAAATGTTCAGTTTTACGGTCTCAGCACTATTGTCTTTGCCCTCGGTGCGCGCCACGGCTCAACCGGAGGCTCTGATCGTCTTCTTTTCCTTTCCCACCGGTCCCGTCGGTGCTGCGTCCCGAGCGTGGTATGGACTTCCTTATCTCGTTTCGTTGCGGGGAGGGGATGTTCCCGGTCTTACACCGGAAGTGAATTGGATTCACCGGCTGCTCGCGCCCATCAGACGCCACATTTTGAAACACGCTACCGCCGTCGTCGCTAACGCGGAAGGCTTACGCAAACTCTCTGAAGTGACGGATCCCACTCCCATCCACGTCATTCCGAACGGAGTCGATACAGAATTCTTTCAGCCGGCTCCCGCGAAGTCGGCAGACCAGCCCCAGAGCCCCCAATGCCGGCTCTTGTTTGTTGGCCGTTTCCAAGGGCAAAAGAATCTGCCCTATCTCTTGCAGGAATGTTCCCGTCTGCCCTCCGCCAGTTTCGAGCTGCATCTTGTCGGCGACGGACCGCTTGCCGCAGAACTTCGCGCGCTCGCCGGGCGGCTTGGTCTTGGTTCCGTAGTTATCTGGCACGGCTGGCTGCCGCGCGCTGCCTTGCGTGACGTTTATCAAACGGTTGATTGCTTCATCAATCCATCACTTTACGAAGGCATGCCCAACGTCGTTCTTGAAGCCATGGCCTGCGCCCTGCCCGTGATCGCCAGCAATATTCCCGGGAACGACGCGCTTGTCGTGCCGGGGCGAACCGGTCAGCTGTTCGAGCTTCATCAACCCGGTGCATTGTTCAACGCAATCAAAAACGTGATGAAGGATCCCATGCGCTCCGCGCAGCTCGGAGCGAATGGTCGCAGCCGAGCCGTGGCCGAGTTTTCCTGGCGCCGTGTTGCTGAGGACTATCTCCATCTTCTTCGAAAATGACCATCGACAACAAAGCGATCTACGATGAGAACTGGCAGGCTTGGCTCGACATGAAGGTCCATGGCCCGGCAAGCCGCTGGCTGCGCGCGCTGATCAAAATCCAGCTCGATGGATTAGCTGATCGGGACCTCATCCACTCCGTGCTTGACGTGGGTTGCGGCGAAGGGACGATCACCGATTACCTCGCGACTTGGCTACCGCAGGCAAGAGTCGTCGGCGTTGATTTCTCCGAGACAGGGATTCGCTGCGCGGAATCGCGCTACCAGCGGCTCAACCTGGAATTTCGGCACGACATCTCGTCAGACGAATTGGAAAA
>JAYTFO010000144.1:0-14491 GCA_043734305.1 Acidobacteriota bacterium
GCGCTGAAGCGCGGACATATTTCCATGACTTAACGGCACGAGTAAACTCATGCCCTTCCCGTTTCGTTATCAATGCCAAGTTCCGTCCGCGCTTGACCATTCCATCTCCAAGCGCCACAATTCTAATTCACGTATTTCGAGGTGATCATGCTGGCCTATCTATTTGTTCTTTTTGCGGTCGCGTCGCGATTGCTTTTGATTCCGCATCCGTGGAATTTCACTCCGGTTGTGGCTGCCCTGCTCTATTTCGGCGCGCGCGGCTCCCGACGCCAGGTGTGGATGCCTCTCGTCCTGCTGATCGCCGCCGACCTGGCGCTCGACAAGTACTATGGCTATGCCTTCTCCTGGGATCTTTTTCTGACCTGGGGGTGGTATGCCGCCATGCTCGGCCTCGGCACCGTCTTGCGCGAGAACGCAAAGCCTCTGCGAGTCGCAGGCTCTGCGCTGACCGGCTCGGTCACTTTCTTCCTCGTCAGTAATTTTGGCGTGTGGGCCGCGACCAACATGTATGCCAAGACCGTCTCTGGACTGATGGTCTGCTACGCGGCCGGCGTACCATTCTTCCGCAACACTCTGGCAGGCGATCTGCTCTACACATCCGTGATGTTCGGCTTGCCGGTAGTCGCGGCAGCCATCGCAAAATCGATGAGCAAACCACGGGGAACAGCAGCCGCGGCGTAGCTCAATCAGCGAATGGTTCGTATTTGCGAACGGTTCGTATCAGGGCATCGCTTCAGCGATGCCGAATGTCACGCGTGGTTGATGCGCCTTTAGGCGCTGCGGCCGCGAGAATGAACCCGGCCCCTAAAGGGGATGTTGGAGAGTCATCGTGCGGTATCGCTGAAGCGATACCCTGATACGAGTCGTCAATCCCGTGGCTGTGTTTGTTTTTCTGTATTCTTCCCCGCCTGCCTGCGCCAGATCAGCCAGCCAATCAGTCCCACCGCCGCCGCAACCAGGACCCACTGGAAGTGATGCGCGACGACTTTCCCACCCAACTCCACCACCGTCGGGCCGAACTTCAGCGTCAGCAAGCCCAGGATCAGGAACCGCAGGAAACGTCCCGCAAAAATTGCCAGCATGAAACGAGGGAAGCTCATCTCGAACGCAGCAGCGGCCAGCACAACCGCTTTGAACGGAGTCGGTGGAGGCAGCATGGCGGGAAACATCAACGCCAGGAATTCGTGCTTCTCGAACGAAGCATGAATTTTTTCGAAGCGTTCGGGAGACAATCGTTTGCGGAGCAGCATCTCGCCGCCGGTGTAACCGATGACATAGAGAACAATGCTGCCAACCGCCGATCCCGAAGCCGCCAGCAAAACATAAAGCAACAGGCGATGCGGATCCTTATAAATGTAGCCCGCGACGATAGCGTCCATGGGCAGGCCCATGAAGGCGGCGTCCACGGCGGCGATCGCGAACACACCCCACACTCCGAGCGGAGCCAGCACTCCCCAGATCCACTTCCCGTAGGCACTGATGATGTGTGTGATGGTGTGCAAGCAGTGTTAGCAGTTTACGCGAGAAGCGGCGGTTCGTCGTTCGCTGTGCACGTTTCACCCTCAGCGACTAGGTTTCGCGAAAAGCGAAGGACGAACAGCGCACGACGGCCCACCCTACCCGTGCCCCGTCTTCCCTTCCAGCAAATCCAGCGCATGCGGCAACAGATCGATCACCGCAGCGAGCGCATCCACGGCCCCTGCCGGATTCCCCGGTAAATTCAGGATCAAGCTCGTGCCACGCGTGCCACACACCGCGCGACTGAGCGCCGCGAAGCGCGTCTTCCGCATGCCTTCCGACCGCATCTGCTCGGCGATTCCTTCCACCAGACGATCGCAAACCGCGCGCGTGGCTTCCGGAGTAACGTCGCGCGCCGCGACTCCGGTCCCTCCCGTCGTCACGACCAGGCGAGCGGAGCGGCACAGTTCGATCAATTTGTCCTGAATTGCAGCGGCTTCGTCGGGAACAACGCTGCTCAGCACCACTCGAAATTTGCGGCGCTCCAACGCTTCGACTACGGCGGGTCCTGAGAGATCGGTCTTTTCACCGCGCGAACACGAGTCGCTCACGGTGAGTACTGCCGCCGTCCGCTCAGGTGTCGAGGAGGACATCTTCACCCTCGGCGGAGTCGCGTTGCGCCTCATCCAATTGGCGCAAGCCTTCCATCAGCAGCCCCTGCGTGTTCAGAGTTGTCGTTTCCATCGTAGTCTTCCCATCGAAGTCCACTTCGAAGTTGCCATCGGTCCAGCGCAGCACCTTGAAGACAGCCTCATCGCCCGTGATGGAACCATACGCGGCGTGCTTCACCTGGCCCTGGCTGAAATACATTTCGCACTTTTCGTCCGCCTTGGTCATGGTGAGCGACCCGCTCTTGCGGCCCATTTCCAGCGACTGCACCAGGTCCACCACATTCATCTGCGCCAGGCTGCCGCGCAGGATGCCGTCGGAGGACGCCGTCTTCGCCATTTTCTCCAACGCAATCCGATCGATCACACGCTTAATACGCTGCGTGGCGTCTTTCAGGAAAAAAGGCTTTTCGATGTAGTCTTCCGCCGACTCATGCAGCGAAAGCCGCTCGTTGATGTCCGACTTGCTCGCCATCAGGATGACCGTAACCCCGGAAGTTGCCGGTCGGCTCTTCAGCTTCTCGAGCAATTGGCGGCCGTCCATGCCGGGCATGCGATAGTCGCAGATCACCATGTCGGGAGCTTCGTCCACCGCTTTCAGCAGCGCATCGGGGGCGTCCGTGGCAGTCGAAATTTCGGCCAGCGGCGAGAGCGCCTGCTTGAGCATCCCCAATACCATCGGGTTGTCGTCCACCAGCAGGAGTTTTACATTGCTCGGCATAGAAAATTACTTACGCTTGGACTTACTTTTGCTTTTACTCTTTCGGTGATAGTCGCCGCTTTTGCCGCCCGACTTTCTTTCCAACCTCAGTTCGCGGATCTCGATGCCCTTATCGAGCGCCTTACACATATCGTAAACCGTCAGCGCCGCGATCCCCGCTGCGACCAACGCTTCCATCTCAACGCCGGTCTCCGCGGTAGTCTTTACTTTTGAGGCAATAGCCACGCCATTTTCGCACACGCGCAATGTCACAGCAATGTGCGATAACGGCAGCGGATGGCACATCGGAATCAGATCGGCCGTACGCTTCGCCGCCATGATCCCCGCTGTACGCGCAACCTCAAGCGGATCGCCTTTAGGATTCGACGGCAGCGCCCGCAGCACCGCCGCTTTCATCCGGACAAACGCACTCGCCTCCGCCTCCCGTACCGAAGCCGCCTTGGCAGAGACGTCCACCATCCGAGCCCGCCCCTGATCGTCGTAATGTGAAAGCTTCGGCATTGTTTTTGTAGCGCCGGCGTCCCGCCGGCTGTCGTCGGGGCGTCCTCGCCCCCAGATGGTCGAAACAAATGCATCGAGTTCGTATTTAATCTTACCCTGCGACCTCGCCGCTCATCGCATCAGCACCGAAACCCACTCTCCCGCGTCGATCTGCTCCCGATCAGGAGGCACCACCAAGTAGCAGTTCGCCGATGCAAGCGCCGCAATGTCGCCCGACCCTTGCCAGCGCGCCAGGGCGATCTCCGCATTCTCGAACTCGCCCGAAAGCACCGCCGGCAGGAACCGCTTTAGCCCTGTCTTCGTCCGGACGTCCGATTTCAACCGCGCCTTAAGAAAAATGAGAGGCCGTGCCTTGCCTCCTGCCAGAGCCTCAATCATAGGCCTGACGAACAGTTCGAACGTCACCATGGTAGAAACAGGATTCCCCGGCAGCCCGAAAAAGTATTGCTTGTGTGGCGCGGGCGCCCCCGCCCGCGTTTGCCGTGTGCACGACCCGAAAACCACAGGCCTCCCCGGCTGAATCAGCGCCCCCGTAAAGTAGATCTCGGCCTGCAACTCTTCCAGAACCTGCTCCACCAGATCGTACTTGCCCATCGAAACTCCGCCCCCCATCAACAGCAGATCTGATTGCAACCCTTCCTCAATCAGCGATTTCAATCGCACCCGCTCATCGGGCGCAATGGGCAGTAGGACCGCTTCCCCGCCCGCATTCTGAATCTGCGCAGCCAACGAAAAAGTGTTGGAGTTTCGAATCTGAGCGGGACCGGGACTTTCGTCGATCGCAACAATCTCATCGCCGGTAGCCAGCACCGCGATGCGCGGTTTCCGAAAAACTTGCACCGTGCTCTTGCCAACCGACGCAGCGACCGCGATAGCCGCGTGATCGAGCCGCGCTCCGGGATCCAGCAACCTCTGTCCCTGCCGAGCCTCCGACCCGCGCGGAACAAAATTCTCTCCACTCTTCACGCCGCGCTTGATCTCGACCGAGGCGCCCGCCTGCGAAGTGTACTCAACCATCACCACCGCATCGCCTCCCGACGGCAGTGGAGCGCCCGTCATGATGGAGACCGCCTGTCCCGCCTGCACGCTGAAAGAATTTTCGGGGACGTCGCCCGCCTTGATTTCTCCGACTAGATCAAGCCGCGCCGGAACCGTGGCCACGTCCTGAGCACGCACGGCAAATCCATCGCGGGCAGCGCGAGGAAAAGGAGGGAAGTCGCGGTCGGCATCGATCGTCTCGGCGAGTACTCGCCCAGATGCGGAGAAAAGATCCAAGCTTTCCAATTCTCCCGGCGAAACCGTAGCGGCATGCCGTTCGACGATGTGCCGGGCTTCTTCGAAGCTGACCACTCCGGCGTTCGACGATGCAGCGGACATGAAGGGATGATACGCAGAAACAGCTCGAGACGAAAACTGAAGAGGATACCGCCAAAATCCAGTGTAGAGACGGGGCTTGCCCCGTCTCCCGCCCGCACCACCGGAGTCATTTCCGACCGGAGATGTGGCAAGCCGCGTCTCTACGCGCAGATTGTTTCTAGTTCCGCGCCAATTCCTGCCCCAGCACGGTCGCATTGCTGGCAAAGCACAGCCCAGTTTCTAGATCGACGACTCCGGTGCGCACCAGCTTGGCAATTTCGCCATCGAAATGCTGCATGCCTTCGCTCTCGCTGGACTTCATGGCATCAAGCAGCGTGCGTCCGGGACGCTCGCCTTGTTCAATGCAGTCCCGCGTACGCGAATTTGATTTCAGAATTTCAACCACTGCGATACGCCCCCCGTCATCCGTTCGCGGGATCAGGCGCTGCGCAATGATGTAGCGAAATGTTTTTGCCAGGCGATCGCGCACCGCTTGATGATCCGACGCCGGAAAACTTGCAATGATGCGCTCCACCGTCTTCGACGCATCCACCGTATTCAGGCTCGACAAGACCAGGTGCCCGTTCTCAGCCGCTTCGAGCAAAATTTCGAGCGTTTCGCGATCGCGAATTTCTCCCACCATGATCACGCGCGGCGCCTGCCGCAACGCTGCCCTCAGTGCCAGCGCGAAGTTGGGCGCGTCGCTGTGCAGTTCGCGCTGGTGCACGGTCGATTTCTTGTGGTTGTGGAGAAACTCGATAGGATCTTCCACCGTCAGAATATGGTAGCAATGCAGACTATTGATGCGGTCGAGCAGCGCCGCGACCGTCGACGACTTCCCCGAACCGCTGCCTCCCGCGACCAGCACGATTCCGTTCCGCACCTGCGCGATATCTTCCAGCTGGGCCGGCAACCGCAGCGCCGAGAAACCAGGAATCGCAGTGGGAATCACGCGCATGACGATCGCGCAGCTTCCCCGTTGAATAAAAACATTGACGCGGAAACGCGCCATACCGGGCAGTCCGTAGGAAACATCGCACGAGCCCTGCTCGCGCAGCGTGTTGATCGCCTGTTTGTTGGTGCCAATCAGGTCGGCCGCGATGCGGCGTGTGTCGTCGGCGGTGAGACCGGTGGCTCCCGCAATCTCGACCGCGGTGAGTTGGCCATGGATCTCCACCTGCGGCGGACGCCCTGGCGAAAAAATCAGATCGCTGACTTTCTCGTGCGCGCGCAGCATGCCGGATAGAAGCACCGGCGTCGGGATTTGTCCCGCGCCACTCACGCCCTCGAAAGCAATTGCAATCGGGGAACTCCCCGGAGCTGCCATTTCACTCTCCCAAATAAGCGGACTGATGCCACAGAAGGGGAACCAGGGGGGAACGTATGGAATAAATGTAACGCGAATGGACGGCGCAGCGAAGAACAGCAAGGTCATGGACCTAAGTAACTAGAAACGAAAAAGCGGCCCGCGAAGGCCGCTTTCCTGGAGTGCTGAACGCCTTGTTACCGTTACTTCTTAACCGGCTTCTTCTTCGTGCCGTAGGTAGTTTCGATGCTTGCTCCGATGCTCGCCAGCATGTCCTTGGCGGGCTGGGCAAACGTGCCGGTGGGCTCGACTTCGAGATACTTCTGGAAAGCCTCAGCCGTCCCTTCCGGCGCGAGCATCTTGTCGCCCTTCAGAGTGGCCTTGCCGATCATGTTGACCCCTTTCCAGTAATACGCTGCGGCTTTGGTCGGATCGGCTGCAATCACTTTGTCAAACGCGACGATCGCGGCGTCAACCTTCCCGGCATTGGTCAGCACAGCGCCGGTATTGAACATGTATTGCGCCGTATGCGTGGGATCGAGTTCGGCGGCCTTGCCGTAGGCGGCAACCGCTTCATCGACCTTGTTGGACTTGGAATAGACTTCCGCCAGATTGTTGTAGTAGGCCGCAGTCTTGAGGTTGTTGTCGGCTTCCTTCTTGGCCGCTTCGGAACTGCCACGTAACTCAATGGCCTTCTGATAGTCCGTCACCGCGCTCTCGTAGCGTTTCTGCTTTTCCGCGGGATCGGTCTGCGTGCTGGCCGACATCCGATACGCGTCCCCCAGCCTGAACCAGATCAGATCGCGGGTCGCGTCCATCTGTGAGGCTTCCGTCAGGATCGTAACCGCAGTTTCGTAATCCTTGGCATCGCTGGCGGTCTTGGCGGCGTTGAGCTTTTCGTTGAGAGACTTGACGGTATTGCCCTCTTTGGCGGCCGCGGCTTGCTGCTCTTGAATCTGCTTCACCTGCTCGGCAGTCATGCCCGCAGCCTGCGCGGAACTTCCCTGTTCTTTCTTCAGATCGAAATCCAGTACGACTTCGTCCAGGCCGACGGAAACGTTGTTGATGTGCCAGATCTCTTTGCCATCCTTGTTGAGTTTCACGTTGTATTTGCCGGGCGAAATTCCGAGCGAAAAATATTCGCCCTTGTTGTTGGTCTTGATCGTGTACTTGCGGCCCGTCTCTATTCCCGACCACTCGACTTCAGCTCCGGTGATGATTTTTCCTTCCATGTCTTTGCACGCGCCCTTTACGGTGCCCATGGCCTGCGCGAACGCCGATGGAGCACAAAGTCCCGCGACCAGCAACAGCAACAGCGGAATGATGAAAAACTTTTTCATAGCTTGCCTCCCGGCACTAAACCTGAATTTACCAAAATCTGAATTCGCACTTTTCGCTCTGTAGCGCCGGCGTCCTCGCCGGCGGTTGTGGGGGCGTCCCGCCCCCACCTACGACGAACCCCGCGCCGCCTCCGCATACGGGATCGGATCCTGTCTGCCAGCCTCGTGAAAAGCCCGCAGCCGCAGCACGCAGCTGTCGCATACCCCGCAAGCGCGATCCTCCCGCTGATAGCATGACCACGTTAAATCGAAGGGCGCGCCTAATTCAAGGCCCAGCGTCACAATCTCCACTTTCCGCATCGCGATCAACGGGGTCACAATTTGAATCGCACCATCTTTCGTGCCCGTCTTAACAACATCATTAAACGCGCGATAGTATGCGGGACGGCAATCGGGATAGCCCGCACTATCGGGCTCGACCGCGCCAATATAGACTTTTTTCGCTCCCAGCACTTCCGCCCAGCTCACCGCGACCGCGAGAAAATGCGCATTGCGAAAAGGAACGTACGTCACCGGGACCCCAACTCCAATCGCGTGCGATTCCGGCACCGCGATCGTCGCATCCGTCAACGCCGATCCGCCCATAGCACGCAACGCATCGTTCCGCACCGCCAGGCGATCCCGAATTCCCAGCCGGTCGCAAATGCTATCAAAAGAACGCCGCTCCCGCTCCTCAGTGCGCTGCCCGTAGCTGACATGGACCGCCGCTGCATCGTAATCGCGCACCGCCAACGCCGCACAGACACAGGAATCCATGCCTCCGCTCAGCAGCACCACCGCGCGGGTTTTGGCGTCTCTAGAGTTAGATGGCATTTGCAGGCCGCCGGCAGCAGCCGGGCTTTCTATCTGATTTTATGATAGTTGCCGGACCCCCGACGTAGCGCAGGCACCTTGCCGGCAGTCGCGAGAGCACCTTGCTCTCGCATGTGGGGGCGGGACGCCCCCACGACAGCCGCCGAGACGGCGGCGCTACAAGATCAAACCCCCTTCGCCGCCGGATCCCAGATCAACTTGTGGATCTGAAGACTAAGCCGCGCAGGAACGCTGTCCGCCAGTATCCACTGGGCGAGTGCTTCCGGATCGAGCAGGCAGTGGGAAGAATCCCGCGCGCCCGAAGCGTCTTTGCGAAACGCCGGCGAAAACAACACCGCGTACACGCGCTCCGCCAGTCGATGCCGCGCCACAAAGTCGCGGGCGAACTCGTAATCCGTGCGATCGCTCAAAACAAACTTAATTTCATCATGAGGTTGCAACGCTTCCAGGTTGTCGATCGCAAAAGTATCCGGCTCGCCCGAGTGCGGACACTTCACATCCACAATCTTGATCACCCCCGCGGGCACTCGACCCAGCGGACGCTCGCCACTGGTTTCCAGCAACACTTTGTACCCACCGTCGAGCAGTTGCTGCATCAGAGGAACCACTTCGCGCTCCTGCAACATCGGTTCGCCGCCGGTGATTTCGACCAACCCGCCGCCCGGACTCAGCGTCTCCACTTCAGTCAAGACTTCCGCGGACGTCATCTTCTTCCCGCCATGAAAACTGAATTCGCTATCGCACCACGAGCACCGCAGATTGCATCCCGTAAGCCGCACGAACACGCACGCCAGCCCGGAGTGAGTCGATTCGCCCTGCAGCGATTTATAGATCTCCGTGATCTGCATGAGAACCGTTTGCTGGTGATTGTAGCGCCGCCGTCCCGGCGGCTGTCGTGGGGGCGTCCCGCCCCCACATGCGACGGCGGGACGCCGTCGCGACAGCCGGCAAGATGCCGGCGCTACATAACTCTGCTACTCCGAATATTTTGCAGTAGTCGTGTCGGTCTCGAAAATCGTGACATCCCTCACCAGCACGCGGCCCTGGGTCACGCTGCGCAAACGCGTGTTGGTCTCGTCGTAGAAATACTTGGCAAGATTCTCCGCGGACGGATTCAGTACCGTAAAAGGCTCAATATCGTTGATCATCTGATGATCGAGCCGGTCGATGACGTGCTTCATGACTTCTTTCAAATCCTTGAAATCGAGCAGCAGGCCGGCCTTGTCAAGTTCGGCGCCCGCCAGCGTCACCCGGACTTTGTAGTTGTGACCGTGCGGGTTCTCGCACTTGCCCTTGTAGTTGCGCAGGTAGTGTCCGGCAGCGAATGTATCTTCGACAGTGACTTCGTACATGAATCCCCTTGAGGCGTCGTTGGTCGTTCGTCCTTCGTCGTTCGCGAGAACCCGGCCAACGGCGGTCCAAGCGCGAAGGACGAACAGCGAACGACCAACGACGGCAGACGAACGACCAACGACCGTCTCTCAATATTGTACCCTCTAAAAATCGGCCCAGACTTCGCCGGAGGTTACAGATGCCACTGCCTTCCCCCGACATAACGTTTCGGATGGCCATACCCGAAGACTCCCCGATCATCCTCCATCATCGCCGCCGAATGTTTGAGGACATGAAAGAAGGCACCGCCGCCGATCTCGACCGCATGGTCGAGGCGACCGCTCTCTGGCTCGAGCGCTCTCTCACCGACGGTTCTTATCGCGGCTGGCTGGCCGAAAGCGCCGAAGGCAAAGTCGTAGCCGGGGGCGGCGTCCTCATCTCCTCATGGCCTGCCGGTCCCCGCGACCCTTACACCCGCCGCGCCGTGATTCTCAATGTTTACGCCGATCCAGAATTCCGCCGCCAAGGGTTGGCTCGGCGGCTTATGTTGTTGATCGTCCAGTGGTTAAAGGATGAAGGCTTCCGCTCGGTCGCGCTCCACGCCAGCGCTGCCGGACGCCCTCTCTATGAAACCCTGGGCTTCTCGCCCACCAACGAGATGCGCCTGAATCTGAAGTGAGAAGTGATAGAAGTAGGGACGGAAAACAAACGCCGCTTGTGATGTCTTTTACTCCCTAGCAAATAAAGGGCTAAGCCCTATAATCTGCTCACCATCTGGCAGCTGCTCCGTCTATTTCCATGCAAGGCAGGTTGGTTCACTTGTAAAGGAAACTGACGCAAAATGCCGGCCGATTCGTACGCAGCACCATTTCCGGTTGGCGGGCTTTCCCGTCCGGGGAGCGCAAGCGGGGCCCGGAGGGAGCGCGGCAGCGGCACCCAGAACCCCAGCTTGAGGGGCTCCGTGGCAGCACAGGGCAACCGCATTGACGACACGACTCTGATCCGGGAGGCGCAGCAGGGAAACCGTGCAGCCTTCGAGGTACTCGTTCGTCATTACGATCAGTCGGTTCTGCGCCTCGCTCTTCACCTCACCGGTTCGGAGTCCGACGCCCAGGACATTCATCAGGATGCTTTTCTCAAGGCCTACAAAAATCTGGGAAGTTTCCGGTTTGAGTGTTCGTTCTATACCTGGATTTATCGGATCGTCACCAACCTTTGCCTCGACCATCTGCGCAAACGGAAGGTTCGCAAAGAAGACGCTCCGGTCGCAACCGATCGTTCCGGCGATGAGTACAGCCTGCTCGACCAGGTTGCCGATGGACGGTCCGGCGCCAACCCGGAACGCGATCTGATGCGCCGTGAACTGGGACGCAAGATCGGAGCGGCTCTTTCTAAGCTGACGCCCCGGGAACGCATGGTGTTCGAGTTGAAGCACTATCACGGTTTGAAACTGCGGACGGTCGGCGAAATGCTGAACACGACCGAAGAAACCGCGAAAAATACTTTATTCCGTGCCACGCAGAAACTGCGCGGTGCGTTGTCGGAGATGCGATGAGGGTACTGCGAGCTACGAGCCTCGGGCTACGAGCGACCAGACCCTAGATTTGCTCGAAGCTCGCAGCTCGAAGCTTTGTGGAGTACGCAAATGAAATGTGATTGGGTCAAAGACAATATCGTCTTCTACGTTTACAACGAGATCGAAGATGACGCTCGTTTTGAAGTGGAACAGCATCTGGCGCGCTGTCCGGAGTGCGCGGCGGAATTGAAGTCGGCGCGCAATTTCCACACAACGCTTTCGCAAGCGCCGGTCGCGGAACCAAGCCCGAATCTGCTGGCCGCTTCGCGGATGCGCTTGCAGGAAGCGCTCGAAACCACCACCCAGGGCGGATTCTGGCAGCGCCTGATTTTCGATCCGGGCGTTTGGCTGCGGCAAGTGCGCATGGCCCCCGCGATGGTCGCCGCGATTTTCATCGTGGGCTTCGGCGGTGGCATAGCGACGACTTACAATTTCATGCAGGGGCGTTTGACGCCAACCGCTATCACCGCCGACTCCTCGCCATCCCCAGTCTCTCCGCTCGAGGCGTCCATCACCGGGATTCGTTCCATCACCCAGCAGCCTGGATCCAATCAAGTCAGCATCAAGGTCGACACCATCTCCACCCAGGACGTACAGGGTTCACTCAGCGATCAGCGCATCCAGCGGCTTTTACTTTTAGCGGCGCGAAATAACGACAACTCGGGAGTCCGCATGGACTCCGTGGACCTGCTGACGATCGCGCCCAACAATACCAACGTCCGCGAAGTTCTGATGTACGCGTTGCAGGCGGATACCAATCCGGGCGTGCGCCTGAAAGCGTTAGAGGGATTGAGCGGCTTCGTCCGTCAGGACGTGCGGGTGCGAGATGCGGTGCTGCAATCGCTAGTCAAGGACGACAACATCGGAGTGCGCATGCAGGCCCTCCATCTGGTTGAACCGATGAAGGCGGATAGCGGCGTGCGCTCCGTCCTGACCAGGCTCGCCCAGGCGGATCAGAATCCTTCGATCCGATCGCAAGCCCGAGTCATGATGGCCCAAGTGCCGGAAATGGATTAGAACCGTCGTTCGCTGTTCGCTAAGAACTGTGAGCACTACCAGAATTGCGAACCCCGAAGGACGAACAGCGAACGACGATTAGCGAACAGCGAACGACGCAGCATTCCAAGGAGCAATGATTTGAAACAAATTCTCAAACTCGCCAGCATCGGAACCCTGCTTCTCGCGCTGGCGTCCCTGGCCGTGGCCCAGGAAGCCCGCGTTTTTCGCGAGGGCGGCAACTGGGTCCAGGAAATCACTGGCACCTTGGGCGCAGCTCGTACTCTGCGTGTAAAAGTGGACATGGGTTCCGTGCGAGTCGAAGGCAGCGAGCAGCCGGGAGTCAGTTACACGATTCGTAGTCGCGCCTATAACTCCTCGGAGCAGCAGGCCCGCCGCGAATTCGAGCTCTACAAAATCAGCGCGTCCTCCAAGGGAGATACCGCCTGGATCGTCGGCGACTGGCAGGGCGGACACAAGCAGCACCAGAAGTTTTCCGGAGAATTCGTCATCACCGTTCCGCGCAACCTGGAGCTGGCGAAAATTGAGACCGACGGCGGGAATGTTCGTACCACAGGGATTACCGGGCGGGTTGAGATTCAGAGCGGCGGCGGCAGCATTCACGCGGACGACATCGCGGGCGCCATCGACGCTGAGACCGGTGGCGGCACCATCGACGTGGGTACGGCCGGCAGCGACGTGAATGTTCGCACCGGTGGCGGCAACATCAAGATTGCGGCCGCGAAAGGTAAGCTCACAGCCGAAAGCGGCGGCGGCAGCATTGTCGTTGTCTCCTGTCTTCAGGGTGCGACGCTCGACACCGGTGGCGGCAACATCCGGGTGGAGCGCTGCCGGGGAACCGTCCACACCACCACCGGCGGCGGCAGTGTGGAACTTGGCGACATCGACGGTCCGGCCCAGATTGAGACCGGCGGCGGCAGCATTCGCTTGACTTCGGCGAAAGGCCCTGTGAAAGCCGAGACCGGAGGGGGCTGCATTGAATTGAACGGAGTCACGTCCGCGCGCGCGGAAACGGGCGGCGGCGGAATCATTGCCAAGTTCCTGGCATCCGCCGATCGAGCCGATTCGAATTTGGAAACCAGCGCCGGCGACATCACTGTGTATCTGGCGGGAGATCTGGCCATCTCGATCCGAGCCAGCATCGAACTCGCGAACGGCCACAAGATCAGCAGCGATTTCTCCGACATTCGCATTGCCAGCGAAGGCGGAGAATGGGGACCCAAAACCGTGTCGGCCGAAGGCCAGTTAAACGGAGGCGGGCCAGTGCTCAAAGTCCGGACCAGCTCCGGCAACATCAAGTTCATCCGCGCCAGCCGTTAGGCGGAGTGCGGGGAACGAATGCCGTCGACGCGAAGGTTTCGGGGCGACGCGAAGGTTTGGGGCGACGCGAAGGTTTTGGGAAGGGCACGAATTTTATTCGTGCCATAAACACGCAAAATCGACGTGGGCTTTAGCCACGGAGGTTTGCTTTAGGCGGCGGGAACGATTTCCCCCGCAGCATGCGGACCATCGATCGCACAGATTTATTTTTCAGGAGGGGCCATGTCACATCGCATCCTGCTTTGTCTGGCTGTCTTAACGCTGGCTACCGTCGCACAATCCGCGGAGACTCCGTTTGACCGTCCCGGAGAGAACTGGACTTGGGGCTACGGAGCGGAGGAGGGCGGTGGCGGCTCGTCCTACCTTGGAGTGGACATCGCCGACGTCACCACCGAGCGTCTCAGCACGCTCAAGCTCAAAGAAGAGCACGGTGCGGAAGTCACCATGGTCGATCAGGACGCCCCCGCCGGCAAGGCCGGCCTGAAGGAACACGATGTCATCCTGAGCCTGAACGGCGCGGCCGTGGAAAGTGCCGCGCAGTTGCGCCGGATGATTCGAGAAACTCCCGCCGGACGCGTCGTCAACCTCGGTATCAGCCGCGACGGCCAACCCCAGTCCATCAAAGTGCAGCTCGCCAATCGCGAGAAAAATAAAGCGCTACACAACATGCCCGATTTCAAATTCGAGATGCCGGCCATGCCCGCGCTTGCCGACTTCGATATGCCCGTCTCGGTTGTGATTGCCCACTCCTCACTCCGCAGCGGATTGATGGTCGAGAACATTACCCCGCAACTCGGCGACTTTTTTGGCGTCAAGGGTGGCAGCGGCGTGCTCGTGCGCACTGTGGAAAAAGGCAGCCGGTCGGAAAAAGCCGGCTTTCACGCCGGCGATGTCATCGTCCGCGTGAACAAAGAATCCGTGCACGATACTTCCGACTTTACCCGCGCTCTGCGTGCCACCTCGGGAGGATCGGCCGCCGTCACGGTGATTCGCGACAAGCGCGAGCAAAACCTCACGCTCACCCTTCCCGACAAAAAAGACTCCGGCGGTCTGCTGGAAGAAAGCTTCGACATGCCTTTCCTC